>DURF01000093.1 GCA_012837395.1 Acholeplasma sp.
TAAAATCTATAAAGATTTTGATTTTTAATTGTTTCATTGTATAATAATTAATAGATATTTAGGAGGTCTACATATAATGAATACTGAAAAATCAACAGGTTTAATTGCATGGATTAAATCTCATCCTCATAAAGCAATGTTATTATTATTTTTAATATTAATACCAGTCTTTTTATTAATTGTTTTTGGCGTTAGTTTTACAATTCAAGGAAAAAGTTTTTATTTTGACAAAAATGAAAATGAAGAAATTATTTATTTAAGACAAAGTGATCTTAGTTCACAAAAAACTTTAGATGAATATTTTGAAGAATTAAGTTTTGAATTAGAAGAAGTTTCTGGCACTACTAATCAAGATGATGAAGCAGTCAAATATGGAAAATTCAAATTTAGTCGCGAATACAAACCAACAAGCTATTATAAAGATGCTACTTTTACTTTTAGATATGTGATGACAGCAAATTGGTTCGATGAACAATCAAATGTATTAGATAGTAATTCAAGTAGTTTTACAATTGAATTTCCTTATAACTTACCAAAACATAAACTATTAATACTAAAAGTAAATAAACCAATATTATATGTTGAAATTAATATAGTAAGACATACATCAGGTGGTAATGATCATGTTCATGGTCATGATGAGCATACATTATATTATAAATACGATTTAAATAACGTTCAATATACTAACGTTAAACCTTAATTGCTAAAAGGAAAACCCAAATAATTATCAATTTGATAGTTATTTGGGTTATTTTTTATACTAAATCATGATGTGCTAAAACTTGTTTTAAAACTGTTTCAAAAATTTCTGGATTTTCTTCTAAAAATGCTTTAGCATTTTCTTTTCCTTGGCCAATTTTTTCTTCACCATATGAATACCATGAACCAGCTTTTTTAATAATATCTAATTCACTTGCTAAATCAACTAATTCAGCTGCTTTAGAAATACCATGTCCGTAAATCAATTCGACAGTTGCTAGTTTAAAAGGTGGCGCTACTTTATTTTTAACAACTCTTATATTCATCTTATTACCAATTAATTCAGTACCATTTTTAATTTGTTCGCCTTTTCTTACATCAAGTCTAATCGTTGCATAAAACTTTAATGCACGACCGCCTGATGTTGTTTCAGGGTTTCCAAACATAACTCCAACTTTTTCTCTTATTTGATTAATAAAAATAACAGTTGCTTTGGCCTTTGAAATAATACCTGAAAGTTTTCGCATTGCTTGACTCATTAATCGAGCTTGAAGCCCTACATGCGAATCTCCCATTTCACCACTAATTTCAGCTTCTGGGACTAAGGCAGCAACCGAGTCAATAACAATTGTATCAACCGCATTACTTCTAATTAAAGCCTCTGTAATTTCTAATGCTTGTTCACCTGTGTCTGGTTGCGATAAAATTAAATTATCAACATCAACACCTAATCTTTTAGCATATGAAACATCTAGCGCATGTTCAGCATCAATAAATGCTACATATCCACCAGCTTTTTGGGTTTCTGCAATTGCGTGTAACGCAAGGGTAGTTTTACCAGAACTTTCTGGCCCGTATATTTCAATTATTCTTCCTTTTGGATATCCACCAATACCAAGCGCAATATCTAATGTAATTGAACCAGACGATACTGATTCTATTTTACGGTCAAAGTCTTCACCAAGTTTCATAATTGAACCTTTTCCGTATTGTTTTTCAATTTGTTTCATTGCAGCTTCTAAAGCTTGCTCTCTTTTATCTTTCGACAATTACTTCACCTCTTTTATTATATAATAGTAAAAAAACTCTTATTTTTCTTTAAATACTTTTAAATTTTTAAATAAATAGTCTAAACCGCTAATTAATGTTAATAAAACTGCTAAATACCAAACAATATCAACTATTAGTTCTGGTATAAATAAATTGTTAAATAACATTAAGACTATTGCAATCATTGTAGTAATTGTTTTAGCTTTACCGTAAGGTGATGCTGCAATTACTTCGCCTTTTTCAACAGCTAAAAGTCTAATTCCAGTAACAACAAATTCTCTAAAAATTACAATTATAACTGTCCAAAAATAAATTCTATTAACTGCAATTAAATAAGTCATTGCTGAAATCACTAATATCTTATCTGCAATTGGATCTAAAAACTTTCCTAAATTAGTAATTTGATTATACTTTCTTGCAATATAACCATCAATAAAATCAGTCGCAGCCGCTA
>DURF01000094.1 GCA_012837395.1 Acholeplasma sp.
ATTTGATCTTTCACTAGAAAGATGTGCCATCTTTCTATGATAGTTTTGATTTAGTGATTTTAAATATTTACCATCAATTAATAAATGATTATTTGATGTTGCACAAAAGGCTAGGTTATTATATCCAAAATCAATGCCCATTAAGTTTTCTTCTAATACTTTTGGTAATACTTTTTTATCATTATTTGTTAAGTATACATAATGAACATAAAAGTACTTGCCATCAAAGCTTGGTTTGATGGTTATTTCTTTAATTTCTTTGTTATTTAAAAACTTTGGCGTTTTGATTTTTAAATATAATTTATCAATTATATCTAAATCATTAATTAGTTTATGATTAATATCTTTAGTAAGTGATGATAATTCATTTGATACTTTCTTAACTAAATTACTTCTAGGTAGAATATATTCGTTACCTTTTGGTTTATAGACCATTCTATCTATTAAAGGATATAGACCGTCCTTTTTTAAATATCTAGGAAGTCTAACACCTTTAACATTTTTCTTAATTGAACCAAAGAAGGCTTTCATTGCTTCATCGACTTTTTTAATAACTGCTTGAGCAGTATTAGAATTTAAGACTTTGTAATTAATACTTTCCTTTAATAATTGATAATTATCATTGTATGATAAATATTCATTAGTATTAAAGAAATGTTGTCTTACATTATATAGTGCTTGGTTATATAAGTTTTTAGAATGTCTGGTTAGAAGTATCAAATATTTAGTTTCATTAGATGTTAGTTTTAGTTTTGATTTAACTGTTTTATATTGCATAGTCTCACCTCACTTTCTTATATATATTATACCATATAAATGGCTTTATAAGGCTATGAAAGTGAGCGAAAATAGTTTGATAAAAGTGTTCGCTAATATATAAATTATAGAACCTTTTATCAAGATTTTTATCAAAATTAGGCGTTAAATACTATTTGTTACAATTTCCTTGTTATTTATAAAAGACGAACTTTCTTAGATAATAATAAAATAGGCAATTATCATTATTTTGATAATTGCCTATTTCTTTAACACTATTCTTTTAAATCTGAAATAATTGGTATTATAATTGGATTTCTTAAAGTTAAGTCTTTAATTTTTGATTGTAACACATCAATTACTTTTTGTTTTAAATTGTTTTCATGATAATGTTTCTTTTGTAATTCTTTACTAATTACATCACTAGCAAGATTGGCTAACTCATTGGTAATTTCCTCGTTACCGCGCATATAGATAAAACCACGCGATACAATTGAAGGTTTAGTTAACAACTCGCCTTTAGTAGAATCGATAGTTGCTATTACGGCGAATAGACCTTCTTCAGATAAAACTTTACGTTCTCTAATTACAGCACTACCAATATCACCAATTCCAGTACCATCGATATAAATATCATCAGCCTGGACTTTGCCTGCAAGCCTTAAACCGTTAGCACTTAATCCAGCAACATCTCCATTATCTAAAATTAAAATGTTATCAGGATGAACACCGGTTTCGATTGCTAAATCACGGTGATGAATTAGCATACGATGTTCACCATGAACAGGAATAAAATACTTTGGTTTTACTAGTGATAACATTAGTTTTAAGTCATGTTGTGAACCGTGCCCCGAAGTATGTGTATCAGCAATTGGACCATGTGTAATAACTTCAACATCTAATCTAAATAATTTGTTAATAGTTCTGTTAACACCTTCCTGATTTCCAGGAATTGGTGAAGATGAGAAAATAACAGTATCACCTTTTCGAGCTTGTATTTGACGGTGTGATCTATCAGCAATTCTACTTAAAGCTGCGAAAGGCTCACCTTGTGAACCGGTCACTAAAATAGTTAGTTTATGATCAGGTATTTTGTTTAAATCTTCATTTTCTAATAAAAATCCCTTTGGTATTTTAATATAACCTGATTGTCTACCAACTTCAATAGCTCTTTCCATACTTCGCCCAAAAAATGCGATTTTTCGTCCATTACGAATAGAAGATTCAATAATTTGTTGAATTCTATACATGTTTGATGCGAAAGTAGCAATAATTATTCGACCACTTATTCTTGAAAATAATTCATTAATAGATTTTCCGATTTTACTATCTGATTCAATTATTCCTTCTCTTTCAGAATTAGTTGAATCAGATAATAGTAAAATTGTTCCTTCTGAACCAATTTTAGCTAATTTATCATATTCAGCGGGTGGTCCAACTGGTGAAAAGTCTATTTTAAAATCACCTGTATGGAAAATATTTCCCAATTTTGTTTTAAAGACAATACCAAACATATCAGGGATTGAGTGATTGAGTCTAATAAATGATATTTCAACATCTTTAAATTTATATTTATAGTGCGATTTATAAACATCAATTGGTGGTGCTTTAACATCACTATGTTCAGTTAATTTATATTCAATCATATCAACAGCAATACCAGCTGCATATATTTTAGGTATTTTTACTTTTCTTAATAAATATGGAATACTTCCAATATGGTCTTCATGAGCGTGGGTTATAAAAAGTCCAACAATTCTTTCTTCGTTTTCGACTAAGTATTGAAAGTCTGGAATAACATAATCAATTCCTAATAAATGATTATCAGGAAATAAAATACCAGAGTCTACTATAAAGATTTGATCACTTATTTCAAAGATGTACATGTTTTTACCGACTTCGCCTAATCCACCTAATGAAAAAATGCCGATTTCGTCGGTTTTGAGTAAAGTGTTTTTCATTTTTTCCTCCTAAATTTAATAACTTTAGTAATATTTTATAACAAATCGATAAAAAATGATAGTATAATAATATGGAGAATCAAATTATGAGGGATGAAACATGAAAAAAATAATTATTTTTGATTTAGATAATACTATTTATAGTTCTAAACAAAAAAAAGTTTTACCACAAACATTAAAACTTTTAGAAGAACTTTCTGCAACTCCTAATGTTTTTTTAGGAGTCGCAACAGGAAGACCTAAGTCTAAAATAATGTTAGATGATAAAATGCTAGATTTATTTACATATAAAATCTTTATCAATGGAGCTATCGTCTATAAAGATGATTATTTATTATATGAAAACCCAATTAACAAAAATGTAGTAAAAAAAATGTATGACATTACAAAGAAAATGGATATTGTAGCAGGATATGTTGGCCTAAATAAAGAGTATATTTCAAAAAATGATGAAAGTGTTGATTTAGGAATCAAAAAAGTATATTCGCCCCTGCCTGTAGCAGATGAAAATATATATGAAGAAATGCCAGTTTATCAATTTTGGATTTTTACTAATGAAAGAGATAAAATTAGACCAATCTTAGTTAATGAAACTAAGCTAGCTTATTATAATTGGCACACAGGTGGTTTTGATTTAGTTGATTCTAAAACAAATAAAGCTAACGCTATTAAAGAATTATTAAAAGATGAAAATAATTATCAACTCATTACAGTCGGTGATGGTCATAATGATATTAAAATGATTGAAATGGCTGATATTGGAATTGCTATGAATAATTCGGGATTTTCCAAATTAAAAGAAAAAGCTGATTATATTGCTCCAAATATTGAAGACGATCAGCTTTATGATTTCTTTAAATCGATTAAAATATTTTCTTAAGTCTATTTTTAACAATTTCAACATTAACTTTTGGAATATAGTTTGATATATCAACACCATAATATACTAACTCTTTTATTCCGCTTGATGAAACAAAATCAGAATGAGTTGATGGGAATAGAAGAACTGTTTCAATATCTTCATTAATATGACTATTATATTTAGATAATGAATATTCATATTCATAATCCTGGAAATTTCTAAGCCCTCTAAACATAATTTTTACGTTATGTTTTTTAGCATATTCAACTACTAAACCATTAGTATAATCTATTTTAACATTAGGAGTTCCATTTAAAACATTTTCAATCATCATTTTACGTTCTTCAACAGTAAAAGTAGTTTTCTTTAATTGATTATCGGCAACTAAAATTGTTAATTCATCAACGATTTTAGAAGCCCTTCTAATAATATCTAAATGACCATTAGTTAAAGGATCAAAAGTCCCTGCATAAATTGCTTTTACCATATACCCACCTCGCTACTAATAGTATAACATAGATATAATAAATTAAGACGGATTAAATGTTACAAGAATTACACAAACCATAAACATTCATTTCATGGTTAGTAATTAAAAAATTGTTTTCATCTTCTAACTTTTTAATAATTGGATTCATATTACAATTTATTTTTTTCATAAATAAACAATTAGTACAAATAAAATAATGATAGTGGTTACCCTCATTATCTAATATATAATATGTTTTGTTGTTAAAATGAAATGATAGTAATAAATCATTATTTATAAAGCACTCAATAGCTCGATAAATTGTTGATAAGTTAATGTTTTCATCACCTAAAACATCTAAAATGTTTTCCGCATTAATAGGTTTATTGCTGTTTTCAAAAACAGAATAAACCTTTTTTCTTTTGGTAGTCATTCTTATCATATTACTTTAACCTCCCTTTAGTAAAAGATTTAATAAACATAAATATAAATAATATTAGTGTATAAACCAACACAATACTAGAACCAGCGGGTATATCAATTAAATCAGCGAAATAAATTCCGAAAAACACACCAATTATTGATGAAATCAATCCATAAATTAAAGTAGGTTTAAAGCCTTTTTTAAACTGCATTCCAATTAAGGCAGGAAATATAACAAAAGAAGATATTAGTAATGTACCGATTGTTTTAACACCAATAGTTATAAGGATAGCAGTTAGTACAGCAAGACTATATGACAATATGTTAGTTTTTGTTTTTTTGAATTTAGCGTATTTATAATCAAAAGTTATTAAAACCAACTTTTGATAGTTAAATATTACAAACAACAATATTAAAATAAATGTAGCTAATGCAAAAAATATTTCAGTTAAACTAACAGTCCATAAGTTTCCAACTAACATTGTTTCTATTGAGCGATTAAAACCGGTTGATTTATGAATTATAATAAGACCAATTGCAAGTGAAATTGCTGTTAGTAAGCCAAGTGCTGCATCACCATTAATGTTTTTGTTTTGAGATAAATATTTAACTAATATTGAAAATACAATAACAAAAGGAATACTAATAAGCAAAGGCTCATTTACTAATAATAAACCAATGATGATTCCTGTAAACCCAACATGAGCAAGTCCATCAGCAATTAATGCTTGTTCATTTAAAACTAAAAACGGACTAAGCAAAGCTGCTGAAGCTGCAATTAATCCAGCAATAATTAGCGCGTATAAGACAAAATTATAAGATAGAAAACTAAACATGATGATCACCTTTATGATTGATTTCATTAAAATCTTTTGTTAATCCAAAATATTTGATTTCTCTATCAATATAAAGAGTTTTACTATTATCTACATTAATACTTTCTAAATGATGAGTTACATTAATAATAGTTGTATTATATTCTTTTTGATAACTTTCTAAAAACAAATAAAACCCAGCTCTAAAGGTAGGGTCAAGAGCACTAGTTGGTTCATCTAATATTAGTAATTTTGGATTTGATAGAAGAGTCCTTACTAAAAAAACTCTTTGTTGTTCCCCACCAGATAAATACGAAATGTTTTTATCTTCTAAATGTTTAATATCCATAATTTCTAACCATTTTTCTAACATAGAATAATCAGTTTTTTTATTACCACTTAAAATTACTTCTTTAACAGTAATTGGAAAGTTTTTCTTAACAGTTAAATTTTGTGGAAGAAAACCAACATTACTTTCGTTTATTTTAAAGTTTCCACTTGTAGGTTTTTTTAAGTTAGTTAACACTTCTACTAAAGTAGTTTTTCCACTTCCATTTGGTCCAATTATATTTAAAAAATCTCCTTGATTAATTTTAAAACTTATATTATTTAAAGCTTTATACTCAGAATATACAACACTTAAATTATTAACTTCTAATACAACCATGTTAATCCCCCAATGCCATTTTAATATTGTTAAAGTTTCGTTCTAATAATTGTAAATAAGATACATTATTATCAAAATCCTCTTTTGTAACATTGTGGTATCCATGTAGTTCTAAAAGCGTTAGTTCATAATTATCTTCAGCCAATTCATTTTTAATAGTAGTAGCAACTTTTGGTTCCTTTAATTCTTCGGTAAATAAAAAATGAACTGAGTTTTCTTTAATAACTTCTAACAAACTAGTTATTTGATTACTAGTTAGATCTGCATCAGGTTTGCTGGTATTACTTAAAGCAATTATAGTGATTTTATATCTATCCTCAAAGTATTTCATTGCGTTATGACCAGCAAAATATATTGTCACATTATCTTTTGAATTAAAGTATGATTCCATACTTAAATGAACGTTATTAATCGCGTTATAATAATTTGTTGCGTTTTCTACGTAAAAATCTTTATTATCGGGATCAATTTTTACTATTTCATCTTTTACTACATTGATAAAGTTCAAAATAAGTTTTGGGTCAGTCCAATAATGTAAATCATTAATATTAACATCATTGTAATCATTTAAATTAATTACAATAGTCTCTTTTCCAGCAACTTGGCTAACGTTTTCATTAAGCCAACTATCAATTTTATAACTAGTAAAAATAAATAACTTACTATTTTTTATATTTGCCATTTGTGTACTGGAAGGCATAAAATCATGGTTGTCAACACCTGGTTTTGTTAAAACATCAACAGTTAGTTTATCATCAACAATATTTTTAACAATATCATATTGAAAATATGTTGTTGTAACAATATCAAAGTTAGTATCATTTTTACAAGATACTAACGTTAAACTAAAAATAAATAATAAAATAACAATAATTTTTTTCATAATAAATCCTCTTTCTAGTAAGTTGTGAATAAATTATAGCACTAATGCGAATCATTTGCAAATTAAAAGTTTGGTTTTTATATACAAAAATGTTATAATATATAATTGATATATTAAGGGGTGATTAAGAGCGATGCGTATAAATGTTATTGAACAAAAGCTTACTAATATTTTAAAAGATTATGAATTTAAAATATCTAGTATTAAAACAAAAAGAGAATTTGGAGAAAATATTTTAGAAATATTACTAAAGGGACCAAATTTAAATACTGATATCTTAGCTGAAGTTCACACAAAACTTTTTGAAGTTTTAGAAGATGGTGATTTAGACGATAATTATTATTTAGAATTATCATCAGTTGGTGCAGAATATCCCCTTACATCACTTGAAGAAATTAAAAATCACATCGATGTATATGTCTATGTCGAAACAAATAAATTTAAAGACTTTGGATATATCTTAAGTGTTGAAGATGATGTAGTTACAATTGAATATAATGCCAAGGGGCAGTTTAGAAAAATAAAAATTGAATATGACACTATCAATAAAATAAGAACTAGTGTCAAGTTTTAAAGGAGAAAAGTTATGGCAAACAAAGATTTATTAAACAATATTGGTGAAGTTGCTGAAGCAACAGGACTTTCAAACGAGCAAGTTATTGAAGCAATTACCGAAGGATTAATTGCTGGGTGTAAAAGAACACATGGTGTTAATAGTTGTCGTGTAGAAGTTAATGAAGATAAAAATGACTTAAAAGTATACAAACAATATATGGTTGTAGAAGACTATGATTTACAAGTTGATAAAACATATAGCCAAATGTTATTAAAAGATGCATTAACAGAAGATAAAAACGCTAAAGTTAATGAACTTTTAGAAATCGAAATTAATCCAAAAGAATATGGACATTACGCAATGCGTGATATGAAACAAAGATTTAATGATACAATCTTAACTTACCAAAAAAATAATTTATATGAATTTTTTAAAGAAAGAGAAAACGAAATGTTAAGAGCTCGTATTATTGATGAGTCTCCAACAACATTTAGAATTGACTTAGGTAGAGAAACAACACTTTTACCTAGAAGTGAAACTCTAGAACGTGATAATCTACATATAGGTGCTGATATATTTGTTTATGTTTCATCCGTTGAAATGAAACCAAAAGGACCAAAAATATATGTAACAAGAAAACATAATAGTTTAGTTCTTAAACTAATGGAATTAAATATTCCTGAAGTTGCAGATGGAACAGTTGAAATAGTGGGTATTAGCCGAGATGCTGGCGATAGATCAAAAGTTGGGGTTAGAACAAATAACCCACAAGTTGATCCAATTGGCGCATGTGTTGGTGAAGGTGGTTCAAGAATTCGTGAAGTTGTGCAAGCTTTATCTGGAGAAAAAATTGATTTATTTAGATGGAGTGACAACGAAAAGGAATTAATTGAAAATGCGTTACAACCTGCAGATGTTATTGCAGTTACTAAAGTTAACCCACGTGATAAAACTGCCCTTGCAATTGTACCAAATGATCAATTATCATTAGCAATTGGAAAACAAGGACAAAACGTAAAACTTGCAGTTCAAGCTTCCGGATGGAGTATAGATATTAAATCTGAAGAAATGGCTGCTGAGGAAGGGATCTTATATTGACAAAAAAAGTTAGAAAAATACCAATGCGTACTTGCGTAGTTTCTAAGGAAGTATTGCCAAAAAAAGAATTGATTAGAATTGCAGCCACTAAAGAAGGTGTTGTTAGTGTTGATACAACAGGCAAAGCACACGGACGTGGCGCATATTTAAAATTATCAAAAGCGGTTATTGAAAAAGCAAGACAAACTAAAGCCCTTGACAAAAAACTAGCAGTTAATGTTCCAGATGAAATATATGAAGAATTGTTAAAACTTGCAAATGATTAAAATTTTAGGATTAGCAAGAAGAGCAAAAAAAATTATTATTGGAACAGAATTAACTGTTAAGGGAGTTAGAACAAACCGTGTTAAACTAGTTTTATTAGCAATTGATGCATCAAGTAATACTAAAAAGCAAATATACGATAAATGTAGAACTTACAATGTCGATGTTGTTGACGTTTTTTCAAGTGATGAAATATCAAAATCAATTGGGAAAAAGAATATTAAAGTTATAGGTGTTATTGATGAGGGATTTAGCAAGACTTTGTTAAATCGAGCAAAGGAAGTGAAAAGTTATGGCCAAAAAAACAACAAAAAAAGTGAGTCAAAACAAAAATAGAAATAAAAAACAAGATAACCAGGCCGGTGAAAAGATAGTTATCTTTAAGGAAAATATGACAGTTCCTAATTTAGCAGAACAAATGGGAGTTTCAAATGCAGTAGTAATTAAAGCTTTAATGCAGTTAGGTGTAATGGCAAGTATTAATTTAGCATTAGACCGTGAAACTATTGAACTAGTTGCCTTAGAATTAGGTTATGAAGTTCAAGATGAAGTTGTAACTGATGTTTTAAGATATGATGAATTTGTTATTGAAGATGAAGAAAAAGATTTGAAATTAAGACCAGCTGTGGTTACTGTAATGGGGCATGTTGACCATGGTAAAACAACGCTTTTAGATACTATTAGAAAATCGCGTGTCACAGCCGGAGAGCATGGTGGAATCACACAACACATAGGTGCGTACCAAGTTGATAGAAATGGTAAAAAAATTACTTTTATAGATACACCTGGGCATGCCGCATTTACTGAAATGCGTAAAAGAGGTGCTGGTGTAACAGATATTGTAATATTAGTTGTTGCAGCAGATGATGGAGTAATGCCACAAACGCTTGAAGCACTTGATCACGCTAAAGCTGCTAATGCAAAAATAATTGTTGCAGTTAATAAAATTGATCGTCCAACTGCAAACCCAGACCAAGTAATGTCAGAATTATCTAATTATGGATTATTACCAGAAGAATGGGGTGGAGATACACCATATATTAAAATTTCAGCATTAAAAAATGAAGGAATTGATAAATTACTAGATTTAATTGATCTTATTGCTGAAATAGAAGAATATAAAGCAAATCCAAACCGTGAAGCTAGAGGAACAGTTATTGAAGCCAAACTTGATAAAGGTCGTGGTGTGGTAGCAACTCTTATTGTACAGAGTGGAACTTTAAAAGTTGGTGACAACGTTGTTGTTGGTACTACATACGGCAAAGTAAGAACAATGGAAGATGACTTAAAAAACCGATTTAAAGAAGCAACGCCATCTCAACCAGTTGAAATTACAGGTTTAAATGAAATTCCAAAAGCTGGTGACATTTTTATGGCGTTTGAAGACGAAAGAACTACTCGTCAAATTGCAGAAAAACGTCTCACTTTAGAAAAAGAAGGCGAAGACCAAGCAATGCGAGCTTCACTCGAAAACGTCTTTAAAAACTTAGGCGATGAAACAAAAGAATTAAATTTACTTATTAAAGCAGATACCCAAGGATCAATTGAAGCTTTAAGAAATGTTTTAATGACAATTGATGTAGAAGGTTTAAATATTCACATTGTAAGAGCAAGCGTTGGTGCAATTAGTGAAAATGATATAATTCTAGCAAGTGCGTCAAATGCGATTGTAATTGGATTTAGTGTAAGACCAACCGGTAACGTACGTGAAATTGCAAAACAAGAAGGCGTTGAAATTAGACTTTATAATGTAATTTATCGTGTTGCTGAAGAAATTGAACAAGCACTAAAAGGAATGTTAGAACCTACCTTTGAAGAAGTTGTAATTGGACAAGTTGAAGTTAGAGATATTTTTAAATCTTCAAAAGTTGGAACTATTGCAGGTGGTTATGTAACTGATGGAATTGTTAAACGTGATTCACTAGTTAGATTAATTCGTGAAGGTGTTGTTATATATGAAGGAAGACTTGCGTCACTAAAACGTTTTAAAGACGACGTACGTGAAGTAAGACAAGGATATGAATGTGGACTTTCAATCGTCAATTATAACGATATTAAAGTTAATGACGTAATTGAAGTTTCAGAACTAAAAGAAGTTGAGGTGTAAATATGTCAATTACAACCGAAAGATTATCGAGTTTAATTCAAAGAGAATTAGCTCCAATTGTTAACTCAACAATTCAAAATGATAAAATCGGCTATATAAACCTAACTGAAGTAAGAGTTACAAAAGATTTAAAAACAGCTAAAGTATATTACACAATATTAAGTGATGATGAAGATGTATTAGAATTAGCAAATAACTTCTTAACAAAGTTTAACGGAACAATTAGAATGGAACTTGCTAAAAAAATAAGAAACATAAGAAAAATACCAGAGCTTAACTTTGTTTATGATGAAGCATTAGCTTATGGTAATCATATTGACAAATTGTTAAAAGAAATAAAGTAACGCTTGTTACTTTTTTCTTTTTAACTTATAATAATAATGCAGGTGATAAAATTGTTTGCAAGAGTTTTAATTGACGTAAAAGCAAAAGAACTAAATCGTTTATTTGATTATATTATTCCTAATGAGGAATTATCATCAATAGATAAAGGAATGCGAGTTATCGTTCCTTTTGGTGAGCAAAAAAGATTAGGATTTGTTATTGATATAGTTGAAGAAAGTGACCTT
The DNA here is from genome assembly GCA_012837395.1 of Acholeplasma sp. Classification (GTDB taxonomy): domain Bacteria; phylum Bacillota_I; class Bacilli_A; order Acholeplasmatales; family Acholeplasmataceae; genus Haploplasma. Next base: position 11,431 of record DURF01000094.1, read on the forward strand.
GCGACAAAAAAAATTATTGAAGTTTTAGATATTACTCCAACGATATCTTTAGAATCATTTAAATATATCGAGTTTTTAAGTAAAACAAATTTAACGTTATATATTAATATTATTGAAACAATTCTACCCAAAGAACTTTTTATTGATTATGAACAATATTTAATTGTGAAGGATTATGAAAGAATTCCTAATGATTTAAAAGTGTTTTTTAATAATAAAGAAAAAGTCTTACTTACTAAAGAGTTAAAAGAAAAAAGATATATCATTACTAAATTGTTAAAAGAAGATATTTTATTATTAAAAAGAGAATATAAGAAAAAAGCAAAAATAAAAACTATTCGAGGAATAAGATATAATGATATTACTCATACTTATAATAGGTATAACAATTATTTAGATTTAATAAGTTTTGTTAAAGAAAATCCAGATTTAACAGTTACTGATATATCTAATGCTGGTTTTAGCACAAGTTCAATAAATACATTAATTAAAAATAATGTATTTATTACTAACGAAGTAGTAGTTGAAAGGACTGTTGACTTTATAAAAACTAACGATGTTCCAAAACATCAACTTAATGAAGAACAAAAATATGCATTTAATGAAATTAAAAAAACTTTAAACAAAAATAAAGTTCATCTACTACATGGAATAACCGGATCAGGAAAAACTGAAATTTATATGCACTTAATTGAAGAAGTATTAAAACAAAATAAGAAAGTCTTATATTTAGTACCTGAAATTACTTTAGTAGCGCCAACAGTTAGATATTTAAAAAGCCGTTTTAATGAAGAAATTACTCATTACAACAGTAATTTATCAAAAGGTGAACGTCATGATGCTTGGTATAAAATAATTGAAAATGAAGCTAAAATCATTGTTGGAACTAGAAGTTCAACCTTCCTTCCGATCAATGATTTAGGAATTATTATTGTTGATGAAGAACATGATAATTCATATAATCAATATGACCGTGTACAATATAATTTAATCGATATTTTAAAAATAAAATCAAAACATCACAATATCCCTATTGTCTTAGGTAGTGCAACGCCAAAGATAAGTAGTATGTATTATGCTAAAAACGGGAAATATAACTTATTAGAATTAACTAAAAGAGCAACTAACGCACCACTACCAAAAATAACGTTTGTAGATATGAGAGAAGAATTAATGAATGGAAATATTGAAATATTTTCAAAAATTCTCAAACAAAAAATTCAAGATCGTATTAATAAAAACGAACAAACAATTTTATTGTATAACAGAAAAGGTTACGCTTCATTTTTATTATGCAGAACATGTGGACATGTTCCAAAGTGTCCAAACTGTGATGTTTCATTAACATATTACAAAGATACTAATGAACTTAAATGTTCTTATTGTAAACATAAAGAAACAAGAAGTAATACATGTTCAAGTTGTGGAAGTAACAAAGTTGGTGAAGTAGGACTTGGCGTTGAGCAAGTTTATGAAAAGGTTAAACAAACTTACAAAGATGCGAAAGTTTTATTAATGGATGCTAAATCAACTTCTAAAAAAGGTAGTCATGAAAAATTATGGTTAGACTTTAAAGACCACAAATATGATATTTTAGTTGGAACACAAATGGTCTCAAAAGGGCTAGATTTTCCTAATGTAACATTAGTAGGAGTTTTAATGGCTGATTTGGAATTAAAAGTACCAAACTACTTAGCTTCAGAACAAACATATAATTTATTAACACAAATGGTTGGTAGAAGTGGCAGAAAATCTTACGGTGAAGCAATCATTCAAGGTTATGATCTTTCTAACTATGCAATTAGTTCGGTTGATAAACCATATGATGACTTTTACAAACAAGCTATTTATTTTAGAGAAGTTTCAAAATATGAACC
>DURF01000095.1 GCA_012837395.1 Acholeplasma sp.
ATTTGTTATATAGATATAATCATAACTTTTAACAAAATGATAGTTATTACTTAAATTATAGGTTAAGTTAGGACGAACACTATCAATAAGGTTTAATAAGTTATCAAGTGTTTGTTTGTTAAAAGTTATTTGATGTTTTTCTAATAACATAACGATTGCTTCACGTTTAATTAATAAGTCTTCATTTATTAAAGCTTTAGTATTTATTTTGTTATTAGAATCAATAAATTTAGAAGTATACTTTCTAATGAAATTATATGATTCAGTTAAACTGTTTTGAAAATCTTTGAACTTATTTAAAACTTGAGGGTTTTCTTGTTTTAAAATTGGAAGAACTGTATGTCTAATTCTATTTCTAGTATAATGTAATTCAAAATTAGATGAGTCATCTAAATAGTTGATTTTTTCTTTAGTAGCATAAGCAATTATCTCTTTTTTACTATAACTTAATAACGGCCTCATAAAGATAAAATCATTAATTTTAACATACTTATGAATACCAGCATAACCATATAAGTTACTACCACGTGTAATTTTCATTAAGACAGTTTCTGCTAAGTCATCTAAATGATGGGCTGTTAAAATATAAGAAGTTTTATATTTTATAGCAATTTCTTCTAATTTTTTAATTCGGAAATTTCTGGCTTGTTCGTGAAAGTTTCCTGAAGCTTGTTCAAATTTAAAAACATGAAACCCTAAATTATAATTTTTTGCAGTTTCACGAACTAATTGTTCTTCAAGATCATTTTCTTTTCTTGTTTGATGATTGAAATGAACAACAATTGCTTTATATTTATTTGTTGCTAGAATGTTTAGTAAAACCATTGAATCAACACCACCACTGACACTAATAATTAGCGGTGTGTTTTTATCAATATTATACTGTTTTAATAAATTTAGTGCATTTTCCATTTAAAAAGCCTCCTGCTTAGTTATTATTATAACATAAATATAAATTGACAAACGATTAAAAAAGTACTACAATTTATATAATAATGTATGAGAGTTACAAATTAAAAAGGGGAATATAATTTATGATAATATTAGCAAGTGCGTCCCAAAGAAGAGTTGAGTTGTTGAAAGACGCGGGAATAGATTTTAAAGTAATTCCAAGTGATATAAAAGAAGTTTTTAATAGTGACTTATCGCCAGCAGAAAATGTTATGAATATTGCGAGATTAAAAGCTTTAGATATTTATAATAAGAATAAAGGTGATGTTATTATAGCTGCAGATACGGCTGTAGTTTATAAAAATGAAGTTTATGGAAAACCGGTAAGTAGAGAAGATGCTATTAATATGTTAACTACTTTAAGTAATAACACTCACGATGTTATAACTGGGGTCGCTATTATTGATTCTAGTGGTGAAGATGTTTTCTATTCGAAAGCATCGGTTACATTTAAAGATTTAACGGAAGAAGAAATAAACAATTATGTTGATACAAAAGAACCTTTTGGAAAAGCAGGAGCTTATGCAATTCAAGGATTAGGTAAAGAGTTGGTGGAAACTTATACCGGTGATTTTTTTACAATCGTTGGTTTACCTTTAAAAGAAGTATTAGAAAAAATAGCAATTTACAAGTAGTAAGTTGCTATTTTTTCTATTATTTTTGTTCGGATTTAATTTTTAATAAGTCTTCTTTTGAAAATAGATATTTCTTATTACAAAAATGACAAACAATTTCAATGCCATCATCAGAAATTAATTCATTCATTGTTTCGTTGTCAAGTGCAGCAAGTGATTTCGCGAATTTGTCTTTATTACATGGACAGTGATATCTTAAACTTTTTTTATCTAAGATTTTTTCGGTGTTATTACTTAAGGCACTAAGGAGGTCTTCTAAAGACTTTCCTTCATCAAACCAACGACTAACTGGTCCAATATAATTAATTGTGTTTTCTAATTTGGTAATAGTTTCATCTGATGCGCCAGGCATAACTTGAATAATAAAGCCACCGCTTGTTCTAATAGAACCATCAACATCAACTAAAACTCCTAAGGAAACAGCACTAGGTGTTTGTTCGCTTTTTACGAAGAAACTTGCGAAATCCTCAGCAATCTCACCGCTTACAAGTTCAGTTGATGATGTAAACATTTGTTTCATGTTTAAATCTTTAGTTACATGTAAAAACCCATTTCCAACAGCTGCTCCAACATCAAGTTTTCCTTCTTGTTTGGCTCTTATATAAACATTAGGATTTGTAATTTCTCCTCTAACTTCACCTTTACTGTTTGCTTCAACTAACATTGTGTTAATTGGACCATCACCTTTAATTTGCAGAGTTAATGATTCGCCATCTTTATACATTAGTCCCATCATTGCTGAGACAGTTAAAAAACGACCAAATGCAGCACTTGCAGTTGGTAGTGTTTGATGAATTGTTCTAGCTTCTTCAACTAAATTAGTTGTTTTTGATAAATACATTCTTATTTCATTATTATAAGATGTTGCTATTAATGCGTAATCTTTCATAAAATGTAATGCTCCCTTCGATTATTGCTTAGTATATTGTATCATAAAACAGGAATTTAAAAGGTTTTTAAGCGTAATGCATTAAAATACTTTTAAATTCAAAGTATTTATGATAATATTAAACTTGTAATTTAGAATTAAAGAAGGAGTATTAAAAAATGGCACAAAAATAGGCTTACTTGTATGTGGTAACTCAGGGATAGATTATCTAGATATTAACTTCCCATTTAAAACAATGCGTTCAACATTGTTACTAGATAATAAAGAATATGAAGACTTTGTTGATATTACAGCAGAAGAGTTTTATGATGTTGTAGTAAATAATCCTAATATTGATTTATCAACATCACAAGTAGCAACTGGTAGAGTTGCTGAACTATATGAAGAATTTAAAAATGAAGGTTATACTGATGTAATTGTTGTTACAATTGCGGCTAAACTTTCTGGTACATATCAAGGAGCAGTCTTAGCAAAAGATTTAGTAGATGGTATTAATGTACATGTTGTTGATAGTAAATCAGTATCATACGGGCAAGTATTTTTAGTATTAAAAGCAATTGAAATGATTGAGGCTAATAAAGATGCTGAAGAGATTTTTAACAAGTTAAATGAATTACGTGATAAAATAAATATATATGTTCTAGTTGACACATTAAAATACTTAGTAAAAAATGGAAGACTTTCTGCTGCCAGTGGTTTTATTGGTACGCTTTTAAAAATTAAGCCGTTATTAAAGGTAATGGAAGATGGAAGTCTTCAAGCTTATGAAAAAATTAGAACAACATCTAAAGCTAGAAATAGATTAATGGAAATTATTGAAGAAGAAATTAAAGGTAAAAAAGTAATGGTTTTCCTTGCTTATACTAACAATAAAGCAGAAGCAGAAGCGATCAAAGCGGATCTAATCGAAAAACAAGCAGACTTAGAAGTACTTGTAGTACCTCTAACTCCAGTTGTTGGAGCACATGCTGGTCCAGGAACATTAGGTGTTGGGTATATCGAATTATAATAATATTTGAGGTGGGTTTATGGCTAATAAAGAAAAAAATTTAATTAATGAGTTATTAGTAGAAGTTTTTAATAATATATTAACAATTGAAGAAAAAGAACTTAGAGACTTAGGGGTTGAACTTTCTATGTCTGAAGTGCATGTGTTAGAAGCTATTAGAAACGCAGAACATCCAACGATGACTAATGTTGCTAAAAAGTTAAGAGTAACAGTTGGAACTCTTACAACATCAGTAGGTACATTAGTTAAAAAAGGTTTTGTAAAAAGAAAAAAAGGAGTAGAAGACAAAAGGGTTGTTTTTCTCCATTTAACTGATGAAGCTTTAAATGTTTTAAAAATACACGATAACTTTCATGATAAAATGATTGATGCGGTTTTCGAAGATCTTAATTTAGGTGAAGATGAAGTCTTAATTAAATCGCTTCAAAACGTTAGTGAATACTTTAAAAAATATTATTAAACAAGAAAAACATCTTTTTATAAGGTGTTTTTTTTCGAGAACAGATATAAAAAAATAAATTATAAAGAATTCATGAAAAACAGTTTAAATAATGTATAATAGTACTATATGAAGATTGAAAGGAATTAATAATATAATGAATGAATGTGTTCAAGTTAAAAAAACTAAATTGTTTGCGTTAAGTTCTAATCCAGAATTAGCTAGTATTATATCAAAAACAGCTAATATTCCATTAAGTCCAATTGAATTAATTAGGTTTTCTGATGGTGAAATTGGATTAAATATTGTTGAAAGTGTTCGTGGTCACGATGTCTTTGTTATTCAAACAACATCCAATCCAACTAATGAACACTTAATGGAACTATTAATTTTTGCCGATGCAGTAAGAAGAGCATCAGCAAACAGTCTTACTGTCATAATGCCTTATTACGGCTATTCAAGACAAGATAGAAAAGCTAAATCACGTCAACCAATTACGGCAAAACTTGTTGCTGATTTATTACAAGTTGCTCATGTTGATAGAATTATTTGTATGGATTTACATGCTGCACAGATTCAAGGGTTCTTTAATATTCCAATTGATAATTTCCCGGCAGGTCCACTTTTAGCAAATTATTTCTTAAAACGTAAAAAATTAGACAATCTTGTTATTGTTTCACCTGATCATGGTGGAGCAACTAGAGCAAGACAATTTGCTAAAATCTTAAATGCCCCACTAGCGATTATTGATAAAAGAAGACCTGATGTTAATAAAGCTGAAGTTATGAGTATTATTGGTGATGTTAAAGGTAAAGTAGCAATTGTAGTTGATGATATAATTGATACAGCAGGAACTTTATTAGTGGGAACTGAAGCACTCTTAAAAGAAGGTGCAACCGAAGTTTATGCAGCCGCAACACACGCAATATTCTCGGGTAACGCAATCAATAACATTAAAAACTCGAAACTTAAAAAAGTTATTGTTACTGACACAATCAAACTAACTGATGAGGCTAAAAAATGTAATAAGATTGTTCAAATAAGTATTGGTAACTTAATTGGCCAATCAATTCTTCATATTATTGAAGATAAACCAATTAGTCAAATATTTGATAAAATTGAAACCTTTGAAGTTGTAAATGAATAATAAAAGAAGAAGTGATTAAATATGAAATTAATTATCGGGTTAGGTAATATTGGTGAAAAATATCACCTAACAAGACATAATGTTGGTTTTATCGTGCTTGATGAATATGCCAATAGAAATAACTTAGATTTTAAATTTGATAGTAAACTTGAAGCATTAATTGCAGAAACAAGAATAAATAATGAAAAAGTTATTTTCGCAAAACCAACAACGTATGTAAATTTATCTGGAAATGCAGTTTCTAAGATAATGAATTTTTATAAAATTGAATTAAATGATGTTTTAGTTATATATGATGATATTGATTTAGATGTAGGATTTTTAAGAGTAAGAGAAAAAAATGGTCATGGTGGACATAACGGTGTTAGAGATATTATTAACCATTTAAAAACTAGAAATTTTAAAAGAATTAGAATTGGGATTGGAAAAGATGATTCAAAAGAATTAAATCATCACGTTTTAGGTAGATTTTCAAAACAAGAAACAGAAAAACTAAAACCAGCGGTTCTTGATAGCCTTGATGTAATTGATATGTTTGTCGAAGGAGTCTACTTTAAAGATATAATGACTAAATTTAATACTAAAAATATATGACTTAAAAATAGTTGGAGTAATACTCTAACTATTTTTAACTAATAAGAGATGTTTTAGTTTATAATAATACTATAAAAATAAAGGTTAGGTAAAATGAATAGTTTAATTAATAAAGTTTTAAATAGCAAAGAAAAACATTTTAAAAACTCTAATATCGTTTTTAATGTTCATTTAATTAAATCAGATTTTGAAAAGGGTGATCAAACCCTTTTTATTGTCCTACCTAATTTATATGAAGCACAAAGGTATTATGATTATTTAAATGAAATAATTGATAACGAAAAAGTTTTATTTTATCCTGTTGATCAAACCCTTACAACAATTATGGCTCTAGGTAGCCCAGAGTTTCAAAGTGAAAGACTATATACAATTAATAGACTACTTACTAATAATAAATATATTGTAGTTACAACTCTAGATGGACTTTTAATAAGACAACTAAAACCAAAAGATTATTTAAACAGTAGTTTAAAAATAGAAAAAAACAATTCATATGAAATAAATGATATTACTAACTTTTTAGTTAATAGTGGCTACTTAAATTCCTATACTGTTGATATGCCAGGGACTTTCTCAGTTAGAGGAGGAATTATTGATATCTTTTTAAGAGATAGTTTAAATCCTTATAGACTGGATTTTTTTGATAATTATTTAGAAACTATAAAAGTTTTTGATATTGATACACAAAGATCATTTGCTGAAGTGGATGAATTAGAAATTAGTCCACTTCATGAACTGTTTTATACATCAAAAATGGCTGATAGCGCACTTGTTTTAATTGATAAGTTTTTTAAATCTAAAAACTTATCAAACGAGGAAGAAAAAAGATTAAACGTAGACTTAGAAAAAATCAAAGAAAGAAAACAACTCTCAACCTTAAATATTTATATTCCCTTTTTTAACAATGAAGAAACAACTATTCTAGATTTTACTACTAATAAAAATATATATATAATTGATGAATATAAAATGTTAATTAACGAAGAACAAAAACATGATGATTTAAAATCATACCAACAAACAATGTATGGGAAAGCATTTATTGAAATACCTTACTTTGTTAACTATTTAAAACAAATCGAAAAAGCTAATATAAACATTGATAACTTAGGCATTAAATATAGTGATGCTTATAATTTAGAAGTTTATGATCCAAACAAATATAATAATAATTTAGCGCTTCTTTATTATGATTTAATTAACAGTTATAAAAACTTTTCAATTAGTTTTATTGTTAATAATGAACAACTTAAAAAGGAGTTAATAGAAAGTCTTGATGATAAAGAATTTACTAATTATAAATTTAGTAATGATGTAGTAGGCTCAGTTGTTTTAAATAATGAAAAGTTAATATATTTAGATGAAGAAACAATTTTTAATAAAAGAACAAGTAGAAAAGCTAATTATAGAAGTGTTTTAAACCAAACAACAAAAATTAGAAACATTGACGAATTAGAAATTGGTGATTATGTCGTCCATTATGACTTTGGGATTGGTAAATACATGGGTCTTAAAACAATGGAGTTAAGTGGAACAATAAGAGATTATTTATATATCATTTATCGTGATAATGATTCATTATATGTTCCAATGGAACAAATCGATCTTGTTTTAAAATATAGTAGTCATGATGGTGTTAAGCCAACACTTTCTAAAATGGGTAGTAAACAATGGCAAAATACTAAACTCTCTGTTAAAAAGAAAATTAAAGAGTTAAGTGATCGCTTACTAAAATTATATGCAATGAGAGAAGAAGCAGTTGGCTTTTCTTTTGAAGCAGATAACGAGTTACAAAAAAGTTTTGAAAATGATTTTGAATATGAATTAACAAAAGACCAAATAACTAGTATTAAAACAGTTAAGGAATTAATGCATAAACCTAAGCCAATGGATTTATTATTAATTGGTGATGTTGGATTTGGAAAAACTGAAGTCGCTCTAAGAGCGGCTTTTAAAGCGGTTTTATCAGGAAAACAAGTTCTTTATTTAGTTCCAACAACAATACTTGCTAGACAACATTATTTAACCTTTAAAGAAAGATTTGAAAAGTATGGTGGTATTGTTAAGTTAATGAGTAGGTTTGTAAGTAGAAAAGAACAAAATGAAACGATTAAAAACTTAGAAAAAGGTTATGTTGATGTTGTAATAGGAACTCATAGACTACTTTCTGATGATATTAAATTTAAAGATTTAGGGTTGTTAGTAATTGATGAGGAACAAAGGTTTGGGGTTATTCATAAAGAGCGTATTAAAGAGATTAAGGTTAATGTTGATACACTAACCTTAAGTGCAACCCCAATCCCAAGAACTCTTCAAATGACCATGATGGGCATTAAAGATTTAACAACAATTGAAACACCACCTCTTAATAGATATCCTGTGCAAACTTATGTTATACCAAGAGGTGAGCCTTTAATAAAAGAAGCAATTAGAAGAGAACTTGCAAGAGGTGGACAAGTATTTTATTTATATAACAAGGTAGATGATATTGAACTGGTTGTTTTAAGGTTGCAAAAGTTAGTTCCTGAAGCAAAGATTACTTTTGCTCACGGACAAATGACTAAAGTAAAATTAGAAAACACAATTAAAGATTTTATTGATCATGAGTTTGATGTACTTGTCGCAACCACAATAATTGAAACGGGGATCGATATTCCTAATACTAATACTTTAATTATTCATGATGCAGATAGACTAGGGCTTTCCCAACTTTATCAAATAAGAGGAAGAGTTGGCAGAAGCGATAAAATCGCTTATGCATATTTAATGTTTGAACCTAATAAAGATTTAAATGATGAAGCTTATAATAGATTAAAAGCGTTAGAAGAGTTTACTGAGCTTGGTAGTGGTTATAAAATACCACTAAAAGATTTAGCGATTCGTGGTGCTGGTGATATTTTAGGTAGTGAACAATCAGGTTTTATTGATTCAGTTGGTTATGAGATGTATATGCAACTCTTAGATGAAGTAATTCATAATAAAGAAGAATTAAAAGCAATCCCAGAAGATACTGGAGTGTTCGCTAATAGAACAATTAAAGATGATTATATAAATAAAGATAGTATTAGAATTGAAATTCATAAAAAGATTGCTAAATTAAATGAAATTAAAGATTTAGAAGATTTAAAAAATGAACTTGAAGATCGATTTGGAAAACTCGATTTTGATTTATTAATTTATATGTATGAAAAACTCTTTAAAAAACAACTTCATATAATTGGTGGACACAAAGTTAATAAATATAAAGACGGTTTTGAAATTATTATAAGTAAAGAAAAATCACAAGAAATTGATGGTGCAAAGTTATTTGATATCGCTGGAGCTTTTAAATATCCAGTTAAACTAGGATACTTAAAAGCTGAGATTACCATTAACATAAATTATAAAAAAGCTAATGAACATTGGCTCTATATAGCTACAAGATTTTTAGAAAAATGTATTAAAAATAACATAATCTAGCATTTAAACGCTTTCATAAAATTCTCTAGTGCAAAACAGTTGATTTTAGTATATACTAAAGGTAAGGAAGACTATCAAATAGTTATATAAGTATGAAAGGAAAGTTAATATGAAAGCGTGGAAGGGTTTTAAAGGCGGAAATTGGCAAAATACAATTGATGTCAAAGATTTTATTGATCAAAATTACAATGAATATTTAGAGGATTCAAGTTTTTTAGTTGGTCCAACTGAGGCAAGTTTAAAATTAAATGAACATTTCTTTAACTTCTTAAAAGAAGAAAAGAAATTAGGCGGAGTAATTGATATGGATACAAAAGTAGTATCTACGATTACTTCACATGGTGCAGGTTACATTGATCAAGACTTAGAAAAGATTGTTGGACTTCAAACAGATAAACCATTTAAAAGAGCATTTCATCCATATGGTGGAATAAGAGTTGCAGAACAAGCAGCTAATGCTTATGGTTATGAAATTGATGAAGACATTAAAGAAGTATTTACAAAATACCGTAAAACACATAATCAAGGTGTTTATGATATGTATGATGCTTCAATTAGAGCAGCCAGAAGATCAGGAATTGTTACAGGACTTCCTGATGGATATGGTCGCGGAAGAATTATTGGCGACTATAGAAGAGTTGCTTTATACGGAGTTAATTATTTAATCGAAGAAAAGAAAAAAGATAAAGAAACTTATGGTTTCCCAATGACTGAAGATAAAATGCGTCTTAGAGGTGAAATAGCTGAACAAATTGAATCTTTATACGAATTAATTGAATTAGGTAAAATATATGGATTTGATATTTCACGTCCAGCAGAAAACGCAAAAGAAGCAATCCAGTGGTTATATTTAGGATATTTAGCTGCAGTTAAAGAACAAAATGGTGCTGCAATGAGTTTAGGTAGAACATCAACTTTCTTAGATATTTATATTGAAAGAGATTTAAAACTGGGTTTAATTGATGAAGTGGAAGCACAAGAATTAATTGATCACTTTATTATGAAATTAAGAATGATTAGATTTGCTAGAACACCTGAATATAATGAATTATTTACAGGAGATCCAACTTGGGTAACTGAATCACTTGCCGGAATGAATAATGATGGTAGATCACTTGTTACAAAAACAAGTTTTAGATATTTACAAACATTATATAATCTTGGAACATCAGCAGAACCAAACTTAACAGTATTATGGTCTAATGATTTACCACAAGGATTTAAACAATTTTGTGCGAAAGTTTCAATTGACACGTCAAGTATTCAATATGAAAATGATGATCAAATGAGACTTGTTCATGGTGATGACTATGGTATTGCATGTTGTGTATCACCAATGGCGATTGGTAAAGAAATGCAATTCTTTGGAGCAAGAGCAAACCTTGCGAAAGCATTACTTTATGCACTTAATGGTGGTAGAGATGAAAAATCAGGTGACCAAGTATTTACTAAAAATGTGACTGATGTTTTAAAAACAGATGTTCTAGACTTTGATGAAGTTTGGAATAGATTTGATAAAACAATGGACGAACTAGCAGAAGTATATGTTAATGCCTTAAATATAATTCATTATAGCCATGATAAATATGCATATGAAAAGGTTGAAATGGCACTTCATGATAGTGAGGTTACTAGATTCTTCGCAACCGGTGTTGCAGGACTTTCTGTAGTTGCAGATTCACTTTCAGCAATTAAATATGCTAAAGTATCACCTATTTATGATGAAGAAACAGGTTTAATTAATGACTTTACGATTGAAGGAGATTTCCCTAAATACGGTAATAATATTGATGAGGTAGATGAGCTTGCTGTTAAAGTAGTTGAAGTATTTATGGATAAAATAAGAGCACAGCATACATATAGAGACTCAATTCCAACTATGAGTATTTTAACAATTACATCAAATGTTGTTTATGGAAAGAAAACTGGTAATACACCAGATGGTAGAAAAGCTGGTGAAGCTTTCGCACCAGGTGCTAACCCAATGCATGGAAGAGATAATTCAGGTGCTTTAAAATCGTTATTAAGTGTTGCTAAAATTCCTTATGAATCATGTCAAGATGGTATATCAAACACATTCACTATGATTCCACAAAGCTTAGGTAAAAGTGAATTAGTAAGTGAAGATGGTTTTATTTATGAAGGCGATATTAAAGTTGAAAACTTAGTAGAAATATTAAATGGATATTTTAATAGTGGTGGATATCATTTAAACGTAAACATTTTAAACCGTGAAAAATTAATGGAAGCATATAAAAATCCTGATTTATATCCAAATCTTACAATTAGAGTTTCTGGATACGCTGTAAACTTTTCAAATCTAACAAACGAACAAAAACTAGAAGTAATGAGTAGAACATTCCATGAGGCAAAATAATATCGGTAATGTTCATTCGATCGAAACTTTTGGAGCATTTGATGGTCCAGGAGTAAGATATATTGTGTTTTTACAAGGTTGTCCGTTTAAATGTCAATTTTGTCATAATAGAGATACATGGTCAACTAGAGAAAATACTTTAATGAGCGTTGAAGAAATTGTTGCAGACTATAAAAAATATGAAAAGTTTTACACCAAAGGTGGAATTACTGTAAGTGGTGGTGAACCACTACTTCAAACACCATTTTTAATTGAACTCTTTAAAGCATTTAAAAAAATGGGAGTCCACACAACAATTGATACATCAGCTGCTTGTTATGATGTTAGAAGAAGTGCAGAGTTTAGGGAATTGATGAAATATACTGATTTAGTATTATTAGATATTAAACAAATAAATGATGAAAAGCATAAGATTTTAGTCGGTCAATCAAATAAACGTGTTTTAGAGTTTGCGAAGTTTTTAGAAGAATTAAATGTTAAAGTTAACACAAGACACGTTTTAGTACCTGGAGTTAATAATGATCCTGAAGACTTAAAAGAATTAAGAAGATTTTTAGATAGCTTAAATAATATTGTTAAAATAGATGTCCTACCTTATCACACTAAAGGTAGAGTTAAATGGGAACAACTAGGTTTTACATACCCACTTGATGGAGTAGAAGAGCCTACTAAAGAAGAGGTACATATTGCAGAAACTATTTTAAAAGACAATTATAATTACATGCAAGAATAATATTTATAAGAAAGCGCCAGCAAGGCGCTTTTTTAACAGGGTGATACTTTAACGATGGAAAAAGTGTTAATATGCTTTATCTTGCAATGTTTATTTAAATTGAGTAATAAAAAAGAAGTTGTGGGAAACTACAAAAGGCCTAATATGATATTTGATTACAAATTAGTCATAGGTTAACTTAGAAGAGGTATGAACGTATTTATAATACAATATAATTTCTAGTAGTTAGGATATAATTAATAATATGTTATAATAATAATGCTAAATAACAATAAAGAAGGTGCTTTATGATATTAGACGGTAAAATGGTTGCTGATTTAAGAAACGAAGAATTAAGAAAAAAAATAATTGCAGAAAATTTAAAATTAACAACTGCAATTATTTTAGTAGGTAGCAATCCAGCTAGTTTAGTTTATGTTAAAAATAAAATTAAAGCATCTAAAAAAGTGGGAATAAATACAAAGTTATTTAATTTAGACGAAACAATTAGTGATGCTGAGTTAACAAAAGTAATTACTAATTTAAATAATGATAATGAAATAGACGGTATCTTATTACAACTCCCACTACCTAAACATTTAGATGATGATAAATTTATTAATTTAATTAATCCTTTAAAAGATATTGATGGTTTTACAACAATTAATCAAGGAAGACTCTTCCAAAAACAACCAACAATAGTATCTGCAACACCACAGGGAATTATAAATTTACTTAATCATTATAAAATTGATGTTACAGGACTTGATGCGGTTGTTATTGGTAGAAGTCAAATTGTTGGAATGCCAATTGCTAAACTCTTAACCGACTTAAATGCAACCGTTACAATTTGTCATACTAAAACTAAAGATTTATCAAAATATACTAAAAAAGCTGATTTAATTGTCGCGGCAGTTGGGGTTCCTAAAATGATTACTGCTAATATGGTTAAAGAAGGTGTTATAATTATTGATGTTGGAATTAATCGATTAAATGATAAACTAGTAGGGGATGTTGACTTTGATGAAGTTAGTAAGAAAGCAAAATATATAACACCGGTACCTAAAGGGGTAGGACCGATGACAATCAATGCATTATTAGAAAATATATATAAAATAAAAAGGGGTGTTTAATATATGAATATATGGCATGATATAAACAAAGAAAGAATAAAAAAAGAAAGTTTTATTGCAGTAATTGAAATTTCAAAAGGTAGTAGAAAAAAATATGAGCTTGATAAAGAAACAGGGTTAATTATTTTAGACAGAGTCTTATTCGCATCAACTCACTATCCAGCTAATTATGGTTTTATTCCAAGGACTTATGCAGGCGATAATGACCCGCTTGATGTTTTAGTTTTATGTTCTGAAGATATTGAACCTATGAGTTTAGTTGAATGTTATCCAATTGGTATTATGAAAATGATTGATCAAGATGAAGTTGATGAAAAAATTATTGCAGTTCCTTATAGTGATCCATCAATGAATGAATATAAAGACATTAATGAATTACCAAGACATTTATTAACTGAAATTGGTCATTTCTTTGAAACTTATAAAATACTTGAAGGCAAACAAACATATATTTTAGATATTGAAGGTAGAAAAGAAGCGGAAAGAATTATTGATCAATCAATTAAAAACTATGATGAAAAATTTGTAAAATAAAGAAGAAGGTGTATTAAAATGGGAAGAGCATTTGAAGTAAGAAAACATGCGATGGCAAAAACAGCCGCCGCAAAAACTAAACTTTATTCCCGCTACGGCAAAGAAATATATATGAGTGCGAAAGGAAATCCTGATCCAGAAATTAATGATGAATTAAAACGCATGATTGAAAAAGCTAAAAAAGATCAAATTCCTAATGATGTTATTAACAGAGCAATCGAAAAGGCTAAAGGTGGTGGTGGAGAAAACTACACTAGTGTCAGATATGAAGGTTTTGGACCTTCTAACAGTTTGTTTATTGTTGAGTGTTTAACAGATAATGTTAATAGAACAATAAGTGAGGTTAGAAATTGTTTTACAAAATCTAACTCCAAACTAGGAGTTTCTGGTTCTGTTACTCATATGTTTAATGAACAGGCAGTATTTGCGATTAAAGATGTTTCTGAAGACGAAATATTAGAAATTGTTATTGAAAATGATATTGATGTTTTAGAAATTGAAGGAGATAGCCAAGGGGTTAGTTTATATGGTCACGCAACTGATTATAATAAAATAAGAACGGCTTTATTAAAGGCGAATCCAGAATTTGATTTAGTAACTGATGAAATTATGTGGCTTCCAATGTTAGAAGTTGAAATAACTGAAGAAGACGATAAACAAATGTTTGAAAAGCTAATGAACATGTTAGATGAAGTTGATGATGTTCAAAATGTATATCATAATGTAAAAGGTGAGTAAATGCTCACTTTTTTTAATTTTTAAGCATATCATTTTACTTTTATTTAAAAAGCATGTAAGCGAAAACGCTTACTAGCACTTTTATATAACTATGTTATATGATATAATTAAAATAAACAAAAGAGGTAGTACAAATGGAAAAAAACAATAGTAAAAGCATTATATTTGGCGCTTTAAAAAAGGAAGAAAACAGACAATATGAACACGTTGAGTTAATCGCATCTGAAAATTATGTATCAGAGGATGTTTTGTTAATGCAAGGTTCAATACTAACAAACAAATACGCTGAAGGATATCCTAATAAAAGATATTACGGCGGTTGTGAGTTTGTTGATGAAATTGAACAAATAGCAATTGATAACTTAAAAAAATTGTTTGGTGCTAAATATGCAAATGTTCAACCTCATTCTGGTTCACAAGCTAATATGGCAGCTTTTTTAGCATTATTAAACCCTGGTGATTTAGTTTTAGGGATGTCACTCAATGAGGGTGGACATTTAACTCATGGCTATAAACTATCTTTTTCAGGACAATTTTATAAGGCTAAATTTTATGGTGTAAATAAAGAAACTGAATTAATTGATTACGATGAAGTTAGAAAAAAAGCTTTAGAATATAAACCAAAATTAATAATTGCTGGTGCAAGTGCATACGCAAGAACAATTGATTTTAAAAAGTTTAGAGAAATTGCTGATGAAGTAGGAGCGTATCTCTTAGTTGATATGGCTCATATTGCAGGGTTAATTGCGGCTGGATTACACCCATCACCAATTCCTTATGCAGATGTTGTTACATCAACAACTCATAAGACATTAAGAGGACCGCGTGGAGGTATTATTTTAAGTAATGACAGTGAAATCGCTAAAAAGATTGACAGGGCAGTTTTTCCGGGGGTTCAAGGTGGACCTTTAATGCATGTTATTGGTGCTAAGGGAATTGCATTTGCTGAAGCATTAGAAGAAAGTTTTGTTGATTATCAAGCTCAAGTAATTAAAAATGCTAAAGCGCTAGCTAATGAATTTATAAGTTTAGGTTATCGAATTATTAGTGGTGATACTGATAATCACCTTGTTTTAATTGATGTTAAAAATACTTTAAACATTACCGGTAAAGAAGCAGAAGATACATTAGGTTTAATTAATATTACGATTAATAAAAACACAATTCCTTTTGACACTTTAAAACCACATCATGCAAGCGGAATTAGACTGGGTACACCAGCATTAACTACAAGAGGATTAAAAGAAAAAGAAATGGTAATTATTGCAAAAATTATTGACCAAGCCTTAAGAAATTATAAGGATGAATATAAATTAAAAGAATTAAAAGAACAAATAACAAAGATGATGGTCAAATATCCTTTGTTTAAAAAGTAAAAAGAAAAGAGGAGGATTTAAAAATGATAATGAAAACAAGATTTATTCCTGATGGTAAAGATAAATTAAAAACACTACCAATTCATCACCATCAAGAAGCCGAATACTTGTATTATCCAATTACTAACGCAAGATGCCCTGAAGGGGAAACATGTGTTATTGATGGACAAGACGTTAAAGTTGGCGAGCTTATTGGAACAAGAAGAGCTTCATTTTTTGAGCAGCCAATTCACGCCACAGTAAGCGGCAAGATTGTTGCTCATGAAAAGAAGTATAACGAATATGGTAAACTTGTAAACTTTGTAATTGTTAAAAATGATTTCAAATATGAAATGCATGAATCAGTTTATGAAAGATCTGATGAAGAAATTGAGAAATTAACAAAAGAAGAATTTATCGATATCGTTAAGGAAATGGGACTTGTAGGTTTAGGGGGAAGTGCCTTTCCAACATACATTAAATTAAATACTGATAAAGAAATTGATGTTATAGTTGCTAATGGGGTTGAATGTGAGCCACATTTAATTAGTGATTATGAAGTGATGAGAAATAACCCAGGCTGGGTTATTCAAGGCTTGTTATCTAGGAAAGTTCGTCTTTTCTAGATAATAGTGATGTATCTACTTAAACAAACAGAAAAACCCCTCGTAAGAAGGTATAAACAATATTTACTTAACAACAAATTATTTAGAATTTAAAACA
>DURF01000011.1 GCA_012837395.1 Acholeplasma sp.
TTTAATAGATAACTTATCTAAGTTAACTTAAATAAGTCCTACTAGGCGTGCTCAAACCTCTATGCCCTACTTCAAATTCGGGTTTACTTTTTCTTATTATATTTAATGCTGCATTTAAATCAGCATTTATGAGGGTTTTATCACTTGTTTGATAAAGTCCTCTTTTTATTCTTTTACCACTAAAGTTTGTATTAACCATTTCATCTTTATCTAGGAATGATGCTTTTGATGTGTAGGCTTCATTAACTATTTCATAATCAATATTATTTAAGTCAGCTAGATAGATAATTCTGTCTCTTAGTTTTGCGATTGGAATTGATTTAGACATTTGATTGAATACTTTAGATAGATTAATATCTTTAAAACCTTCATTATAGCCAATTATAATCTTAGATACTTTGTTTTCTAAACTAAAGTTAATTATTAGTCTTGCTGCTTTATTAATAAAGTAAGTCATTTGATTGTTTCTTTTATTAATTAAATTAATCATTCTTTTAGTTAATTGCTTTTGATTTGATCTTTCACTAGAAAGATGTGCCATCTTTCTGTGATAATTTTGATTTAGTGATTTTAAATATTTACCATCGATTAATAAATGATTTGTTGATGTTGCACAAAAGGCTAGATTGTTATATCCAAAATCAATTCCCATTAAGTTTTCCTTTGTTGGTTTTGGTAATACTTTTTTATCATTATTTGTTAAATATACATAATTGATATAAAAGTACTTGCCATCAAAGCTTGTATAAATGGTTAAATAAGAGTACGCAATAGTGTGCAAATAAGAATCCCCAATTCTTATCACTACTGCATACTCTTTTTTGGTACAATAATCACTATAGGAGAGTGATCACAAATGACAAGTGTAATAATTGAACAAATAACAAAGATAGAAGACTTACTAATGTTTAGTAAAGCTTATAAGGAGGGAATGATAAAGGTGAATATTTCAAGGCTTGCAAGAGACTTAAATAAAGACAGAAAAACAATAAGGAAATATTTAAATGGTGAAGTACCAAAACAAACTAGAGAGCGAATAAAGTATTTAGACGAACATAGAGATTATATAGTTGAAATTTTAAGTGATAAAATGCAAAGTTTTGATTATATAGAACACTTATTTAACTATTTAAAACGTGAAAAAGGAATAACGTGTTCTAGATCAACATTTAGCCGCTATATCCGCTTAGATGAAGAATTAAGTAGTCTATTTAAAAGAAAGAAAGACAACAGTTTTACAATGAGGTTTGAAACAAAGCCAGGTGAACAAGCACAGTTTGATATTAAAGAAAAAGTTCAAACAATTATGTCTACTGGTGAAGTTATAAAAACTTATATACCAACACTTACCATGTCTTGGTCAAGATATAACGTGAGATCATTAACTCTAGATACTAAAACCGAAACATTACTAGATTTCTTAGCTTCTGCTTTCGAACATATTGGTGGTGTTCCAAAGGAATTAGTAATAGATAACTTAAAACAATTTGTTGAAAAGGTTAGAGGCAAAGATAGGGATGCATTATTTACAAACGCATTTTATGAGTTCTGTAAGGACTACGGGATTAAACCATTCGCTTGTATGCCTTACA
The DNA here is from genome assembly GCA_012837395.1 of Acholeplasma sp. Lineage (GTDB taxonomy): Bacteria > Bacillota_I > Bacilli_A > Acholeplasmatales > Acholeplasmataceae > Haploplasma. Next base: position 1,593 of record DURF01000011.1, read on the forward strand.
GGCCACAAACAAAAGGTAAAACTGAAACTCAAAACAAAGTTGTCGACCAACTTAAAAACTATAACGGTAAATATAATGATTTAATTGATATTCATGATATGTTAGAAATTATAAATAAAGAAGATAACGATAAAATATCACAAGCAACAAAGTTTCCAAGAGTCTTCTTATTAGAAAAAGAAAAAGGTGACCTCATGCCACTCCCACGCAAGGAAATAAGACAAAAGTATCACCTAACCCTAAATGAGGTTCATGTCTCAAATGAATCACTAATAAGCTACAGATCAAACAAATACTCTGTTCCAAAGAAATTTATTGGTTTAAAAGTAGGCATAGTAATTAAACGAGATGAACTTCATATACATTATAACTCAAAAATAATAGCGATACACAAAATAACTAATAATTTATTAAATATTAAAA
>DURF01000096.1 GCA_012837395.1 Acholeplasma sp.
ATTGTTTTAATTACTTCTGTTGAAATTAAACGATCAACAATATTTGAATTTAAGGCTAACATTTCACCAAACTTAGTTGTTGTAAGTGAGATATTCTCTGAATCCATTGAACTTAATTTAGCCTCTCTATCATCGTCATTAATAATTAATAATGAATCTACAATATTTTGTAATTCTAGATCATTAATAATTCCGTTAGTTATACTACTTTCAGGAACATCAACAAAGTTTTCAATTTGATCACTAATTAGTTTTTTAATTACAAGTGAATCCACTTTAATTACTTCTTCTAACTTATCTATTGTAATGCTTTCTGCATCCAAGTCGTTCGGATTTTCCAATTCTAAGATATTTAGAGTTTCAATCATTCCTTCAAACTCTTCTTTTCTAAGTAATCCATTATAGTCACTATCTTCTGGTTCTAACGCAGCAACCGGAATATCATCTATTTGAGCTTTAACAGTTAAGTCTAAAACTTCATATAAGTAATTACTTGCTAGTAATACATCCATATCTGCATCTTTGATAGTTGTAATTGAGATATTGGAGAAACCTCCTAATCCAATTGATTTAATAGCTAGAAGTAAGTTTGTAACTTCTAGTTTATCTATATTATCATTACTATCTTTTTCTGTATAGTTTAAGGTTAAATCATTTGGATTAAAGCCAGCACTATTACCAATAAATTCTTTCATTTGATCTAATAAAAATATATTAGATGTTATATCGTGCATAAAGTCAATTTCTATTAAACCATCAATATTATTATCATTAAATGCTGTTGTAAGTGTACTTACAACTGCACTTCCTGGAAGTTTTAACATATTTCCTGGTAATTTTAAGTCTCTTGTTAGTAAAAATAGATCTTCTAATGTTTCCTCTTTTAATCTACCGTCTTCATCTAATGCTGATTTATAATCAAAGATTCCAGAATTAATCGTATTAAGTGGTGCTGGTATTTTAGCGCCATTAATAAACTTATATGCTTGATTTTGAATATATTCATGAACTGCAGCTTCTCTAAAGGCATTATTTACTATTTGATTATTAGCTAACTTCCTTACAATATCTTCATTAATATTATTAAAGATATCAAATGTGTTATATAAATTGATTGCTCTAACTGCTGAATCTAGTGATTCATCATCTTTATTTGTTCCTTTTTCAGTAATTGCTTGATCAATAACAGCTGCAAAGATACTAATTAATTCAACATAATTATTTCCATCTTTTAATGCATCTTCAAATTCAGTTGTCATTATATCATTTGGTATTTTGAATTTATTTAATTGTTCTAAGCCAAGATTATATAAATTGTGAGTTAATATTTTTGATGTTAATAGATTAGTAAATGTATCTTCAGCTAATGCTTCATTACTAAATCTAGTTCCCACTTCAGCTGGGATATCTTTTAATCCTTTAATAGTTTTTAAATTATTAACTGATAAAATGAATTCTTCATCTTCATCACTAAAAGCATCAACCACATTAAACACACCACTTATTATTAAGTTAATTTCATCAACCCAATCTTTAGTAACTGCTCTTGTATTTAGTCCTTCAGGAAGTTTAATAGTACCAAAACTTCCAAGACTAGTATCATTTCTTCTAACGATATTATCAATTAGTGAGTTTAATAATATAGAGTTTTCTAACACAGCTTTATCTTCATCATAATCAAAACTTAATAGTTCAGTAAACTTTTCTAAATCAATAACCCTGGCAATATTTACATTTGTTAAATCTGCCGTTGTTAGGTTTTCAGATTTAATTACTTTTGCCGCCTCATACACAATATCAAACAATTTGTTGAAATCATATTTAATCGATTCATAATTAGCATTATCTGGAATTACTAAGAAACTGTTGTTTAATTTTGATGCTCCAAACTCTGCAAGTTCTTTACTTGCAAACTTTATTGTTTGTAAATTAAAAATGCTTTCTTTAAAACTATCAAACTTTTCTTCTTCCATACTTCCAAAAATATTAGCAAACTCTGCATAGTCTTTCGCTCTTGCTATTTGTCTTATAGTTGTTAATTTTAAGTCTTCTTCATCATAAACTGATTCAAAGACATTAATTAAATTAACTATTTCAGCTCCATAACTGAAATCTTCATTGCTAACAACAAGTAATGCTAAATCTAATAATTCTTGATCTTTAATAATCATTTCTAAGATTGACTCACCAGCTACATTTAACACTTCGTTTACAGCATTACTTCCAACAAAAATGTTATTAATGATTGTTTTGATATTTGCAAATCCATCATCAGAACTTAAAATTCTATCAGTAACAACTAAAGCATCTTCTTTGTTAAAATATTGTGAAACACCAAGGGCTATTGCAATACTATATATTTCATTAATATTATCTATTTCTGATTCATAGTCTTGGTTTTGAGCAATTTCACTTAGTTGATCTGCAAGTTCTTGGATGTTTGTGTTACTACTTGTATAAAGGAAATAATCTACACCAAGTGGAATACCATTAACAACTAATTGTAACCCACTTATTCCATCAAGTGCTGTTGTAACTAAAGCTTCTGCATTTGGAAGCAGTAATGTTTGTGGATCGAATTTACCTTCTTCATCAAGTAAATTGCTGTATTTAAAGTCTAGTTGTAAGAGATTATCTACTAAAGTACTTATTGATAATAACTCTTCTTTTAGAAAATCTTCATTATTTAAAATAAAGTCTAATTGATTAACTAAATATTCATAAGGCTCATTAGTCCAAGTAATTTCTTCTAAAACACCTTCATCATTTAATAAATATTCAATTGCAATATTAGCACCTTTTAACACTTGTAAGTGTCGAAGTTCTTTTAAAATATTTGCAACACTAGTTTTTTGTTCACTAGATAGTTCATCAATTAATTCTGGATTTTTACTTAATTCTATTAATTCTTCAACACTACCAACTAATAACACTTCTTTTAAAGTGTTTGAAATAGTATTTAATTCATCTTTAAAACTGAAATTTTTTAAAGCTTCAAAAGCTTTTCTTGTATGTTCTTTTTCTAAGACGTCAAAACCTAATTCATCTGTAATGTATCCTTCATCGTATAAAACACTTATTGCGATAGGTACTGCTAAGTTTAGCATTTTTGAATCACCTAATGCTTGAATCATTGTTTCTAAATCTTTGAAGTGATCATCATAATTAATTTCATTAAAGTCAAAATCATCTTCTAGATAACCTTTTTCAACTAATATTTGAACAATTAAACCAATTGAATCTAATTCTTCACTTAACTTGACACTTACTTTATTACCTTGGTTGTCTTCAACTCTACTTGTAAACATCAAGTCAAAGATTTGTCTATCGATTGATTTACCTCTTAGTTTGAATTTGCTTAGTGCATTTCCTAAACCATTTTCATGGAATAATTTGATTATTTCCATGATTTCTTCGATTTCTTCTAAATCTCCTTCATTTGATGTTCCATCTTCTAGTAAGACATAATTGTTATTAGAAGTGTCTGATATATTTCCTTCGGTTGGGTTATATTGATTAAATGCTCCAGCGATGACTATTATTGGTAATAATATCATTACTGTTAAGAAAACACCTTTTACTGAACCCACTAAAGAACCACCTAAACGACTACCTAAGTTTGGCCGTTTAATTTTATCGTTTTTGCCAATTGTTCGTTTGTATATAGGTTTAAAGATTGTTATTGTAAGAATGAATTTGATTATTGGGTATAAGATTACAAATACAGCAATTTTTAATACTATATCAATAATTACATATAGTAACGGACTTACTGATTCGTTAATAACAATTCCTCTTACATCTTCAGGAATATCAACAAACCTTTCAACATATTCGACTAAAGTCTCTGGATTTTTAAAAAACCAATTAATTGTTATAAATGATATCCCAAACATTAATAACAACGTTAAACCTATACTAACAATCGTATAGTAACTAGTCTTTTTAAATCCCCTTTTAAATCCGATTAACATGTTAATTAAAATAAATCCAAAGAAAATTCCCCATTGAATATTAATTACATACATACTAATATTTTCCATAATACCCTCCTTATTTATAAAATAAATAACTTTTATTAATTGCATTATACC
>DURF01000097.1 GCA_012837395.1 Acholeplasma sp.
ACTTAATGTATTTAGATGCATTAGTTAATAAGTTTAATGGTGGGCCTGTTGGAGTTGAAACTATCGCAACTTCAATAGCTGAGGAAGTAACAACCGTTGAAGATGTATATGAACCATATTTAATTAAAGAAGGATTTATAAAAAGAACTGCAAGAGGGCGTGTAGCAATGAAGAAAGCTTATGAGACATTAGGGGTTAAATATTTTGAAGGGTTATTTGATTAATGAAAGTAAGTGATTTTGATTTTAACCTACCGAAAGAATTAATTGCCCAAAGCCCGCTAGAAAAAAGAGATAATTCTAAATTAATGGTATTAAATCAAGTAGATAATAGTTTAGTTCATGATAATTTTTATAATATTGTAAACTATTTTAATAGAGGTGATGTTTTAGTTTTAAATGAAACTAAAGTACTTCCTGCAAGATTATTTGGTAAAAAAGCTCAAACAATGGCTAATATTGAAATATTATTACTAAAAGAAATAGATAAAGATGTTTGGGAAACTTTAGTTAAACCAGCTAGAAAAATAAAAGTTGGCGATCAAGTTTTATTTGATAATTTACTAACTGCAACTTGTCTTGAAGTTAAAGATGAAGGTTTAAGAGTGTTTAAGATGGATTATCAAGGTATATTTATTGAAATATTAGATCAATTAGGAAGTATGCCACTTCCTCCTTATATTACAGAAAAGTTAGAAGAAAAAAATAGGTATCAAACAGTTTATGCAAATAAACTAGGTAGTGCAGCCGCACCAACTGCTGGTCTTCATTTTACTAAAGAATTGTTAGAAGCAATCAAAAATAAAGGTGTTGAGATTCTTTATGTAACACTTCATGTTGGCCTTGGAACCTTTAGACCAGTTAATACTGACTTAGTAGAAGAACATCATATGCATAGTGAAGATTATTTTATTAGTAGTGATGTAGCAAGCAGGTTAAATGATGCCGTTAATAACAATAAAAGAATAATTGCGGTTGGAACAACTTCAATTAGAGTTCTTGAGAGTAATTTTAATGATAACAAATTTAATTATGGAAACTTTAGCACTAATATCTTTATCTATCCTGGCTATAAATTTAAGGTAGTAGATGAACTTATTACTAATTTCCATCTACCTAAATCAAGTTTAATTATGTTAGTTAGTGCATTTTATAATAAAGAAAGTATTATGAATGCCTATATAGAAGCAATCAATAAAAAATACAGATTTTTCTCTTTTGGAGATTCAATGTATATAAAAGGAGCTAAAAGAAGATGAATATTTTAAATAATATGAACCTATATTATGGTATTGGTGGAGCTGTATTATTAGTTTTAATATTAATAATAGTTTTTGTTGTTATAAAAAGAAAACCTAAAGGTAATATTGTTAATTTTGAAAACTATGAAAAAGTATTTAATGCTTTAGGTGAAAACAATATAACATCAGTTGAAAAACAACAAGATAGAATAAGATTAATTTTAAAAGATGTTAAGTTAGTTGATGCAAAAGCATTAAATGATTTAAAAATACCAGCGTTTTTAAAAGGTAATGAAATAAAATTATTATTTAGAGAAAACAGTAATGAATTAGTAAAATATATTAAAGCTAAATTGAAAGAGTGATGACATGAAGAAATATGAAGATTTAATGAATTTACAAGCAGTTAGTGGAAACGAAAAACCAGTAAGAGATTATATATATAATTTTATTAAAGGTTTTAGTAACTATGAAATAGAATATGATAACCTTGGTTCTATTTTTGCAGTTAAGAAATCTAAAAATCCTAATGCTAAAACAGTAATGATTGCAGGACATATGGATGAAGTCGGCTTTATAGTAGCAAGTATTACTAAAAATGGTCATATAAAACTGCAACAATTAGGTGGATTTAAGCCAGAAGTTTTATTATCACAAGTTCTAGATCTACATTTAGATAGTGGTGAAGTGATACAAGGTGTTATAGGATCACTTCCACCTCATATAAAAGAAGCAAATCAAACTAAAATAAGTGACTTATTATTAGATATCGGGGCTACTTCAAAAGAAGAAGCAATTAGTTTTGGTGTTAAACCAGGCCAAATGGTTGTTTTTCAAAGTAATTTCACATACACTAAAAATCCAAATAGAATTATTTCAAAAGCAATTGATAACCGTTTTGGATGTGGTTTAACATTAGATGTTATTGAAAAGTTTCATGATGTTG
>DURF01000098.1 GCA_012837395.1 Acholeplasma sp.
AAATTAAAATCTTTAATTAAATTTTGATTTTTATTGTATCCAAAATATACATTTTTAAAAGAGATATTTCCTTTTGTTGCTCTATCGTCAAAGTAAAAAGGAATTACTTCTTTTTCTATGCCTTGTTCAATAATTTCTAAAACTCTTTTAACACCCGCTCTTCCGGCTAGGAAACTTGCTGTTAGGACACTATATTCATTAAATGGTTTAGAAAACATTGCTGCATACATTATCATACTAGTTAAAACAGCTGGTGTTATTATATGTCCATTTAATGTTAGTAAAAGTGCAGTTAATCCTAACATTGCATAAGCAACATTATTAAAAACTCTAAAAGTTGGGTTATCCATTGAAGCACTAAAGTATGCTCTAGTGGCAACTTTAGTTAAATCTTCATTAATTTTATCAAAGTCATCTTTTGCATTTTGTTCATAATTATAACTTTGAATTAATTTTTTTTCACTAAAATATTCTTTTGAAGCTGCAGTTAGTTCTCCCGTTAGTTTTTGTAAAACTAAAAATCTTTCACTTCGTTTGTTTTTCATTGCTCTAGAGTATATAAAAATTATTGGAACAACTGCAGTAACAACTAAAGTTAACCAGTGGTTTAAATAAAACATTAAAGCAACTGAAAATAAAACTGTTGTTCCACCTTGAAAAACACTCATAAAAAAGTGTGAGAGTGCATCAAAGATTAAATCAATATCTTGAGAAAATCTTGTCATAATATCACCAGTTTTAGTTTTATCTAAATATGATATTTTACTATTAACAATAACATGAAAAGCTTCGCTTCTTAAGTTTTTAATAACACTTGTAGCAAAATTATGAGAAAATGCTTGACTAAACCACAAAATAATTGATCCAAGTAAATAAAGGGCTGCGATTATAATTAAGTATGTAATAACTAAATTAAAATCTATATCATTAGGTTTTAATTCATTTATTAATCTACCAATTAATAATGGATTAATCATAATCATTGCATTTCCTATTATTGCCGTAATTAAGTTTAATATTAACCATCTTTTAGAACCCTTACTATAAGGTGCTAATAAATATAGAACATCAATCATTATTATCACCTGCTACTTGAGTTTCATATAGTTTACGGTAAAGTTCATTGTTTATAACTAAATTATCGTGAGTATCATTATCAATAATTTCACCATTATCAATTACAATAATCCGATCAGCATTTTTAATACTACTTATTCTTTGTGATATAAATATTTTAGTTTGTTGTTTGTCTCTTTTAGATAACTTATTTCTAATATTAGCATCAGTCTTATAATCAAGCGCACTAAAGACATCATCTAATATTAAGATTGGCGCATCTTTAACAAGTGCTCTAGCAAGTGCTATTCTCTGTCTTTGTCCACCAGAGAAGTTTACACCTTCTCTTAGGACTTTTTCTTTTGTTTTGTTTTCGTATTTTAAAATAAAATTAGCTTGAGACTGATCGATTGCTTTTAAAACTTCATCACTGCTATATTTATTATTCATAACAATATTTTTATCAATTGTTCCCGCAATTAAGGCTGGTTTTTGAGAAGCGTAAGCAATATTTTCTCTTAAGTTGTTAAGATCATAGTTATTAATATTAATATCGTTAATTAATATTTCTCCACTATTAACATTATAAAACCTTAATAATAAATCTACTAATGATGTTTTACCCGAACCAGTTAGTCCCACTATTCCAATTGTTTCACCTGGTTTTATAACTAAATTAACATTTCTTAAAACATTTTTATCTAGTCCATATGAAAATGAAACATTTCTAAATTCTATTTTAGCAGCTTTTTTATTTAAAACTTTATTATTCCCTAAATTATTAACGCTATTTTCTTTATCTAAAACTTCATTAATTCTAATTGCTGAAGCATACGCTCTTGTATAAACTAAAGCAAGATTCATAACTGATACAATTGAGATTGTTAGTTGTGTTGTATAGTTAATAACTTGTAATAGCTCTGCATCAGATATTTTAGAATTAAATATTTCAAATGCACCAACATATAACATTGCTACTAGTAATATATTAAGTGCGAAAGTTGTTAGTGGTGAAGAAAGCGAAGTAAATCTTCCTAGTTTAATCATAATGTTTGATAAGACATCATTTCGATGTTTAAAACGATTTTCTTCATGTTCTACTTGAGCAAAGGCTCTAATCATTCTTGCTCCTTCAACATTGTCTTTAACAATATCTATTAATAAATCATTTTCTTTTTGAAACCCTTGAAATATTTTCATAGCTATACGCATAATTATATATAATATTATTAAAAGAAATGGTAGTCCTATTAATAGTATTCTTGCTATTTTAGGGCTAAGTATAAAAAGTGCAATTAAACTTCCTATAATCATTACAGGAGCACGTGATGCGGTTCTAATTGTCATTGATAGACCATTTTGCATATGTGAAACATCATTACTTAATCTATTTATTAAGCTACTTGAAGAAAAAGTGTTTGTATCTTCAATTGATAAATCTTGAACTTTATGAAAAATGGCAGTTCTTAAGTTTTTAGCATAATCTTGTCCTATTTTTGCTGATAACCACTGTGAATAAATTGTTGTAAAATAACCAGCAAAAGTAAATACTAATATTAGACCAACCATAATAAAGGCACGGTTAGTATCGCCGTTTGGTTTTAATCCTTCTTCCATTAAAAGGGCCATAAAGATTGGCAGGAATAATTCAAATATGACTTCGATGGTTTTTGTGAAAAAACCGATGAAAACTGATTTTTTGTATTTTATATATTTAAATATATTCACAGTTTTACTCCTTTATTTTTTAGTAATTGATGGGTGGTTTGATAAAAGTTTTTTTATCCCGTGTTCAGTTCCAAAATCAATCACTAAAATCTTTTTGTTAATTTCAGTTATTGTTCCTTCACCGAACAATTCATGATCAATCAAATCACCGATTTCATAAGTATCTTTAATAACTTCTTTTGGTTTAGGCTTTTTAACAATTACTTTTGGTGTTAATTGCTTAATGAATGATGATTGTTTTTGATAAGTTCGCATTCCGCCGAAGAATGCTTGAGTGCTACTTGAAACATAAAGCAGTTTTTTGGCTCTTGTGATTGCGACAAATAGCAATCTTCTTTCTTCTTCTTTTTCAGAAACGGTTTTAATTTTACTATCAGGTAGAACTCCTTCATTTACTCCAAGTACAAAAACAACATCAAACTCTAAACCTTTTGATTGGTGAATTGTTGTAACTAACATATTACTTGGAAGATCTTGGAAATATTTACGATAAAGTGTACCTTGATAATTATTTCGATAAAGAATTGCAAAACTTTTATATTCTTCTTTTAATTCGTTATATTGTTTTATTATAAATTCATATTCATATGTTTCATTTAAAAAGTTGTTAATAACAACTTTTCCTTCTTCATCAGTAATAGGAATTAATTCTTTTTTTATACGGTATTTATTATTAGAAATTAATGAATTAGCCGATATTAGAATTTCTTTAGTTGAACGGTAATTATTAGAAAGTATTAATGTTTTTGCTTCATATTCTTTAATATATTTAGCAATTATTCTAAAGTTAGCCCCTCTAAAGCCATAAATACTTTGATCTGGATCACCAACTACAAAGGTTTTTGTTTGATCTTTAATTAAAAATTTAAATAAACGGTATTGAAGTTCATTAGTATCTTGAAACTCATCAATTAAAATATGTTTAAAAGTTATCTTATGTTTTTTAATTATATCTAGTGCTAAGTATTCAATATCATTAAAGTCATATAAGTTATTTGTTTCTTTAAACTTTACATATTCGTCATACTTTAATGGTTTTAAGCCGCGTTTTAAATTAACATCATAGTTATTAAATTTAGTAATTTCTGTTTCACTAAATGGTGAATTTTCAATAATTTTAATTTCTTCACTATAATAATTTAAAACAAGGTCATAACAAAAAGCATCAAATGTTTTGATTAAAACATTTTTGTTTTTTATTCTTAAAACCATTTCATTAGCAGCTTTTCTTGTAAAAGTAATCGCTAATATTTCTTCAGCATTTATTCCTTCATCTAAAATTTCATTAATACGGGCAATTAAAACGGTTGTTTTCCCTGACCCAGCACCTGCTATAACTGCTGTATGATTGTTGGTTGTTTTAATAGCATTTAATTGCTCTTCACTATACTTTTTCATTTTCATCTTCTTTCTTTATACTAGGGTGAGTTGCTAGTATTTTCTTAATCCCATGTGGCATATTAAATGCTATTGTTAAGATTTCACCTTTTATTTCAACAATAATGCCGCGTCCAAATTCGCTATGAATAACAATATCGCTTAAAATAAACTTTTCATTATTTTTAATCGGTTTAGAAATAGGAGTTGATTTTTTTGGTTCAACTCTTCTTATCTCATTTAAAAATTCTGATGGTCTTGCAAATTCAAACCTGCCATAAAGTCTTCTTCTTTCAGTGTTTGTAATATACAAATATCTTTTCGCTCTTGTAATTGCGACATAGAAGAGTCTTCTTTCTTCATCAATTTTAGTTTCATCAAAACTCGCACGACGATTAGGAAATATTCCGTCTTCTAGGCCAACAATAAAGACTGCGTCAAACTCTAAACCTTTAACTTGATGAACAGTTGATAAAATAACTGAGTTTTTATTTTGATAACTAACTTCACGGTCTGTAAATAACGCTAGTTCATCAAGTGTTTCTTTAATCTTTTCATAGTTAGTCCCTAGTTTATTATTCGATAAACTAAAAACTGTTTTAAGTTCATTAATATTATCAAGTCTATTTTCTCTTACTTCTTCAGTTTCTAATTCTAAAACTTGTTCATATTTTGATTCATTATATATTAAGTCAACAACTTCTTTAATGTTATCTAAATCTTTAATTTTTGTTTCAATTGTTTCAATAATTATTTTAAAATCCTTTAAATTATTTAAAGCTCTTGTTGGTAGATTAACTTTATCGATTGCTTCAAACATTGAAATGTTTTTTTCTTCGCTAAATTCTTCTAATTTTTTTATTGTAACATCACCAAGTGACCTTTTTGGTGTATTAACAATTCTTTTAAAGAAAAAGTTATTATCTTTATCCATTACTAATTTTAAATAAGCTAGTATATCTTTAACTTCTTTTCTTTGGTAAAAAGAAATCCCTCCATAAATTATATAAGGAATTTCATACTGCATAAACTTATGTTCAAAGTTTCTAGATAAAACGTTATTACGGTATAAGACCGCAATATTTTCATAATCTAATCCTTTTCTTAAAAGTTTATTAATCTCAAAAGCAACATAATCAACTTCTTCAAAATCTGTATCAAGGGTTGCAATACTAACGGGATCTCCTAGACCAAGATCACTTTTTAAATCTTTTTCAGTAGTTCTATTTTTATTATGTTTAATTAGTGTGTTAGCTGTTTTTAATATGTTATTAGTTGAACGATAATTTTGATTTAAAATTATCGTTTGAGCTTTAAAATCTTTTAAAAAGGCCTCATTATTTTCATACCTTGCCCCTCTAAATTCATATATACTTTGATCAGGGTCTCCTACTACAAAAGTATGGGGATTATTTAAAAGTTTAATAATTTTATATTGAATAATATCTGTATCTTGAAATTCATCAATTAATATGTGATGAAATTGTTTTTGATATATATTTAACACTTCTTTATTGTTTTTAAATAAAAGATATACATATTTAATTAAGTCATCAAAATCCATTAGTTGATTTTTAATTAACTTTTCATGATATAACTTATATATTTGGTAAAAAGAATCATCATAATAAAAATCTACTAATTCCATTTTATATGATGATATAAAATCTTTTGCTTCACCTAATTTAATATCTTCTTTATCGATTTTTAATTCATCCATCACTTCTTTTACAAGTGCTTTTGATTCTACTTCGTCAATTACATTAAAATCATTATTATACCCAAGCTTTAAATCAACTGCATGGTTTCTTAAAATCCTTAAACCAAAAGCATGAAATGTTTGGAGCCAAGATCCCATTTGAAAAGGATATATTATATTATTAACTCTTTGTCTTATTTCACCTGCGGCTTTATTAGTAAATGTTACCCCTAAAATATTGTTTGGGTTAACTCCTAATTCTTTAACTAAATAGGCAATTCGCATTGTTAATGTTTTAGTTTTTCCTGTTCCTGCTCCTGCAACAACAAAAAGCGGTGAGCCTTGATACTTTACCGCTTCTAATTGTTCTTTATTTAAGTCTTTTAGTTGTTTTTCTAGTAAGTCATTCATTAATATTTTCCCTTTAATAGGAACGTTTTAAATGAACTATTTCATTTAACACTAATGTTTCTTTAGTTGTTTTTATATCAACATTAAAAAAACCGTGTCTTAATAATTGGATTTTTTTATTAACTGGGGCATTAGCGAAAGCTTTTTCGATAAAACCAGTTTTAATTTGCCATGATTCTTTATTAAAACGTTCTAATAAATCTTTTTCTTCATCTTCAGTGTCTAAAATCATTGGTGCGAAAAAATTATATTTAACTGGATGAGCATTTAGGACACTAACAAATTGAATTGTTCCATTTGGTTTTCTTTCATTAAAGCCACTTCCTGATTTAGTTTCAGGATCATATGTAGCAAGTACTTCAATAATGTTACCATCTTTATCATACTTAACATCATTGGCTTTAATAAAATATGCATTAAATAATCTAACTTCTAATCCAAGTGCTAATCTTTTGTATTTTTTGTTAGGTTTTTCTAATACAAAGTCTTCTTTGTCTATATATATTTCTCTTGAAAAAATAATTTCTCTACTACCCATTTCTTCAATATTAGGATGATAAGGAACTGAAATTTTTTCAAATTCATCTTCTGGATAATTTGTTATTGTAACTTTTAAGGGATCAATTACTCCCATTACTCGTTTAGTTTTTTCACTTAAATCATCACGTAGTGCAGCTTCTAACATTTCTTCACTTACACTTGAGTTTATTTTAGAAAGTCCCGTTGATATAATAAAATTTTTAATAGCCTCTGGAGTATAACCTCTTCTTCTTAGACCTGATAATGTTGGCATTCTTGGGTCATCCCAACCAGTTACTAAACCTGAGTTAACGAGTCTTAATAAATGTCTTTTACTCATTACTGTATTTTCTATGCCAAGGCGTCCAAATTCGATTTGACGTGGGACAAGTGGCATTTCAGTTTCTCTTACTACCCAGTCATAAAGTGGTCTATGATCTTCAAACTCTAAACTACAAAGTGAATGAGTTATTCCTTCAATCGCATCTTCAATCGGATGAGCATAATCATACATTGGATAAATTACCCATTTATCTTTTGTGTTGTGATGTGGTGTGTAATTAATACGATAAATTACCGGATCTCTCATATTCATATTAGGGCTAGTCATATCTATTTTAGCTCTTAAGACACACTCACCTTCCTTAAATTTACCATTTTTCATATCATCAAATAACTTTAAGTTTTCTTCAACACTACGGTTTCTATAAGGTGAATTAACTCCTGGTTTTCCGACTGTTCCACGTTGAGTTGCAATTTCATCTGCAGTTGAATGATCTACATAAGCTAGACCTTTTTTAATTAATAGAACTGCTCTATCATACATCTCTTGGAAATAATCCGACGCAAAATAAACGTTATTTGGTTCATAACCTAACCATTTAACGTCTTCTAAGATTGCTTTTACGTATTTATCTTCCTCTTTTTCTGGATTAGTATCATCATATCTAAGATTAGTTGTTCCACCAAATAATTTAGCTAATTCAAAGTTTTGTACGATTGCTCTAGCATGACCAATATGTAAATATCCATTTGGTTCAGGGGGGAATCTTGTAATTATTTTAGTATGTTTTTTATTTTCGATATCTTGTTCCATAATAGTTTTAATAAAATTTGATTGTGTTTCCATTTTTTCTGCCTCCCTACTATATATAATTATATGATATTTACGTCATTTTAACAACTAAAACTATGCAAAATAAAAGTGTGGAGCACCTCCACACTCTTATTTTACTATTGGTTTAAAAAATCATTAATAATCTCTTGAATATCTTCTAGTTCTTCGTCTGTTAAGTTTTCAAATATTTCCATTAAATCTTCAATATCTTCATTTGTTATTTCTTCTTCGTTAGTAATTTTATCAATCAATTCATCAACCTTATCGTTTAAGACTGGATTGTTAATTACACTTTGAATCTCATCTAAGATTTCATCGACATTAAATCCTTCATAATGGAAAAATATTGTATCATTAACAACTGTAATATTATTTATTGTTATATTAGCATCTTTAAATGATAGGAAGAAGTCTTCAACAATCATTTTACCATCAACAATGTTTTCTTGACCAGCTACTTCTAGAATAGATGAAATATTTTCTTCATCAATTGTTACTTCACCGACGTTTACTGTTTTAAATAATATTTCTAAATCATCGTCTACCACACTTAAATCAACTTGTAATTTAAATTTAGTTTCAAAATAATTACTATCTTTACCAATTTGAACTGGTACACTTACAATTAAATTATTATCTATTTCTAAATAAGGATTACCAACAATTACTTCATAGTCTTCATAAAGTTCTGTTTTCATTAAATAATTTGTCGTACCTTCAACACTTTGTTGAAATATATAATCAATTACTTTATTTATTTCTAATGTATTAAATCTAATTGTGTTGTTAGAAGTTATAATTCCTGATAAAGCTTTATTATATAAAAAGTCATTAAATTCTTGTTCAGTTTTAATTCTTTCTGCTTCTGGCAAACTATATACTGGACTATTATCTTCTATTTTGTTTAAATCTAAACTTAAACCTAA
>DURF01000099.1 GCA_012837395.1 Acholeplasma sp.
GGCAAAAGGCTCTTTTAAGGGTTTTTACCTAATAAATACAATAAAAAACAAAAAATGCACTAATAAAAATTATTAATATCATACTTATATTTCCAGTAAAATAGTTTTTATAATTAGCCATATCCGGCTCTAAATATTTTCTTTTCTAATAGAATCTATGATATTCTTATCTTTTATTTTTCTAGCACTATACCGCATTGTTAAAAATATAATTGCAATTACACCTATAAAACAAATAACAAAATATTTAGTTGGAAACATCATAGTTATCTTTTTTTGGGCAAAAAAATCTATTAGATATACTACAAAGACTATTAATAAAGATAACGGTATTCCGTATAATATGGTTTTTATTCCCAAAAATATACTTTCTAATTTAATCATTTTATTTAACCCGTGATTACTTAATCCAACACTTCTAAACATAGAAAATTCCCTTTCTCTTAAAATAATACTCGTGTTAATAGTATTGAAAACACTTGTTATAGCTATTATAGTAACAAAGATAACAATAGAATAAAGCAAAAATTTAAAGGCCATGATTGACATATATTGATTATAATTATCTAATTTATGATTGTTATAATACACATCGACATTTGGATATTTATCTATTATTTTACTAATTTTATTATCAACTTCCTTAAACCGTTTAGCATTGATACCGATTTGAATATAATTATCAGAAATTTCATCGTCTTTAGAATATATATTAGTTAGCTTTTTAATCTCATTATATTGGTCCATATTAACAATAATACTAAATCCACCGTTTTTTTCCATAAAATGGTGATTAGTTAAAAATATATTATCAATAGTTAAGTAGCATTCATTTAGTTCAAAATCAAGTCTCTCATTAAAATTTGAAAATTTTACTTCAACATCACATATTTCTAAATTAAGCACTTCTTCCTTGAAAACATCAAAATCAAGTTTTTTCGTTATATTTTTTTCCAGGTCGATATCATAATAATCCATATGGTTATATAATATAACTTTAGAATTATCTTTAAGACCCACTTTGTTTTTATAGCTATTATAAATTTTGCTATCCAAACCATAAATAGTAATACGATCAAATGACTTGTTAGAAACATAATCATAATACTCAGTAGTCACCATATCTTTACTCAATGATTTAAAATATAGAGTAAAATATTTATATAAAACAACTTCATCTATTTCGCTTATTTTGGATATTCCATTTATTATTTCATTTTGTACATCAACATCAGGTACACTCAAATGAATATCATAATTACTACCTACATCGTATTCATTGTTTCTTAAAATATAATTTATAAAAGTAGCAAACGTAATAAATAAAACAATACTAATACAAAGTGAAGTAACTGCGATACTGTATTTACTTTTATTCCTTTTAATATTTTTATAAGCTAGTTCCCCTTCAAAACCAAAAATATATCGTATTAATTTATTATCTTTTCTTTTTTTGATATCAATATCATCATTCATTCTAATCAGCTCAATAGCACTTGAATCACCTGTTACGTAAACAGAAAAGAATGCTGATAAATATATTGTTACTAAGATAAAAATAAAAGATATAATCATAAATGAAGGATGTATTGATAATTTATAGGGCATTGCAATGATACTTTCAAGCATTTTATTTATTACTAAAAGCACACCATTAGTTAATAAAAAACTTAAAACAATACCAATTGGTATACTTATTACACCCAATAACGATGCTTCGAAAAATATTGATTTATATAATTGTTTCGTGGTTGCTCCAACACTTCTAAGAATACCTATATGCTTTTTTCTCTCGGATAACGATATTGTAAACGCATTAAATATGACAAGAATACAAGCGCTGCTTAAGACCAACAATATCAGTCCTAAAGTTAGGTATAAGGCCAATTGATTTCGGTGAGATTCATATTTACCATAAGCTCCTAGTAAATTATAATTTATTGAAGTATTATTGTAGTTACGATATTCAGAATCCTTATTATCTATTTTATACTCTAAATTTAAGGAATCAGCAGTATTATAAAGTTTTTCAAAAATATTTTTCAGTGAACTATAGGTCACATAAAAATTGACATTATTTTTTTCATTTATACTAGCACCAACATATATATAATCATCAGATGATACATAATTACCATTATAATCATAGTGATGCAACTTAGAACCTTTATATATTCCAACAATAGAATAATCTTTTATATTATCATTAAGATTAAAATTATTGTTTCTAGCAAATGAAAATGAAATTATTACCTCGTTTTCCGAAACTGGTAATCTCCCACTTGAAAGCATTATGTAATCATCATAAGAAATATTAGTACTAACAATATTAGAAGTGTATTTTTCAGAGTATAATTCATAATCGTAAAAATCAATTACTTCTTCTACAATTATTTTTTCAATACTACTGTCCTTTTGTAATATATCAACATTAGAATAAGGTAAATCTTTAAAAATGACATGTTGACTACCACTATAATTTATAGCTCCTTCAATACCAACTTGCCTTATTGTTGAAGCTCCAAGCCCCATAGTAAAAAGTAGTGTACTAGTTAATATTATCCCAACAATTGTAACTAACATTTTTTTCTTATTCAATTTTAAATATTTTAAAGTAAGATTATTTAAAACTTTCATCAAAACACCCAATTCTATTATTAGTTATATTATACTACAAAATGAACTAAACGGGGGGGAAACTAGTCTTTCGACTAGCTTAATAAGTTATGTACAACTTTTTTAATTTCTTTTGCTAAAATTTCATCTTCAGAATCTTCTAACACTTCCCAATTGTTTTTTCCATCTATATCTAAAATAGGGACAAGTTCCATTTGACCATAATCATTTATTATATCCGTTGCTTTTTTAAATGTTTCTGAATCTGCATTTTTGAAA
>DURF01000012.1 GCA_012837395.1 Acholeplasma sp.
CACCCATAGAACTGCCCATAATAATTGAGTTGTTGCGGTCTTTAAAAGTGCTGTAATTTTTATCAACATAAGGTTTTAAAGTATTAACAATAAAACTAGCATAAAGTTTACCTTTGGCATCTTTAATATCACCCCAGTTAGGTGTATATTCACTCATTCTATGTTTGGAGTTATCAAGTCCAACAACAATAAAACCATTAGTTTTATTAGTTTTAATTAACTCTTCAATAGTCTCATCAACACCCCATTCGCCAGCAAAAGAAGTAGAATCATCAAATAAATTTTGACCATCATGCATATATATAACAGGGTATTTAATAGCTTTATTATAATTAGCTGGCGTCCATATTCTAATTGTACGATTACAATTTAGTTCAGGTATAAAAAAGTTTTCAAGTATTTCTAAATTACCAACTACAGTTGACTTAATAGTATTACTCATTATAACTTACCTGAAATAATTCCAAATTCATCAATAAATATTTCTTCAGCATTAGGTTTTTTAGGTAGACCAGGCATTGTAATAATACCTTTCGTTAAGACAACAACAAAACCTGCCCCTCTTGAAAGTCTAACATTTGATATTTCTAAATCAAAGTTAGAAACAGCCGCCCTTTCTTTTGGGTCATGTGAAAAAGATAGTGGTGTTTTAGCAATACAAATTGCTAAATTAGAATATCTTTCATTTAGAGTAGTTAATTTATTTAAAGCTTTTTTACTATATTTAACACCATTTGCCCCATAAATTGTTTTAGCTACTTTTTCGACTTTTAAAAACAAATTATCTTCCAAATTATAAACTCTATTTAACTCAGAAGGCTTTTCAGCTAAATAAACAATTTTCTCAGCAATATCAACAGCACCAATTGAACCTTTTGTAAAACTATTAACAAAAGATATTGGATGATTGTTTTCTTTAGCCCAATTAATTAAGTAATTAATTTCTTCTAAAGTATCAGATTCAAAATTATTAATAACTAATACATAAGGTACATTAAACTTCTTTAAATTAAGAGCGTGTTTAGAAATATTAATAATACCAGCTTTTAAAGCTTCAAACTCATCTTTTCCTTGATCAATAAATCCGTGATATTTTAAAGCTCTTATAGTTGAGACTAAAACTATGACATCCGGATTTTTTCCTAAAATCCGAGTTTTAATATCAATAAATTTTTCTGCTCCCAAATCTGCACCAAAACCTGCTTCAGTTAAAGTATAATCACTTAGTTTTAACGCCATTTTAGTAGCAAGAATAGAATTACAACCATGCGCAATATTAGCAAACGGACCACCGTGAACAAATACAGGAGTATTTTCTAAAGTTTGGACTAAGTTTGGCATTAAAGCATCCTTTAATATAACAACTAAAGTATCAATGATATTTAAGTCTTTTGCATAAACTTCTTCGCCCTTTTTATTATAACCAATTAAAATGTTTGAAAGTCTTAATTTTAAATCTTGAAGTGATGTTGCAAGTGATAAAATTGCCATTATTTCACTTGCGGCAGTAATAATGAAA
>DURF01000100.1 GCA_012837395.1 Acholeplasma sp.
CACCTGCACGTTCCATTCTTCTTGCTAGTCCAGCACTTGGAATAACTGGAATTACAATAATACCTGCTTCTTTCCATGCTGGAATATATGGTCCAGGATTTCCTGCACCAGTTGTTACTACTGCAACTTTTTCTTCTATTACTACTTGAGCAATATCTTTTGCATGTGGACTTAACATTAAAACGTTAACTCCAAATGGTTTATCAGTTAATTGTTTCGTTTTAATAATTTGTTCTCTTACCCAATTTGCATCATTACCACTAGATGCAATAATTCCGAGTCCACCAGCATTTGAAACAGCTGAAACTAATTCTGCAGTTGATACATTAGCCATTGCTCCTTGAAAAATTGGATATTTAATATTTAGTAACTCTGTAATATTTTTCATAAATGTAATCTCCTATATTTTTATTATTGCTGCGCCCCAAGTAAATCCGCCACCAAAACCAACTATAAGTACATTTTTTACTGAGTTTGCATTATCATCTTTATATTCATCAATTGCAACTGGAATACTCGCAGCTGAAGTGTTACCATATTTATCAATATTTATTAAAACTTTATCACGGTCTAAGTTTAGAGTTTTAATAAATGAATCAATAATTCTAACATTTGCTTGATGCGGAATTATATAATCAATCTCATCAAGCGTTAAATTATTTTCTTCTAATACACGATTAATAGATTTAGGAATAATATCAACTGCAAATTGATAAACTTTTCTGCCATCCATATGAATCTTATCATCGACTGTTAATAAATCAGTTAAGTCGCCTTTAGAATCATTATAGAAGAAAATATCATCATTTCCTTTTTCAATAATCATTGCACCAGCCGCATCACCAAATAAAATACATGTGTTTCTATCAGTAAAATCAACAACGTTAGTCATTTTTTCTACTCCGATTACTAAAGCTTTATTAAAGTTTGTTTGCACAAGTGCTGATGCAACTTCTAATGCATAAACAAAGCCTGTACAAGCTGCATTTAAATCAAATGTCATAACTTGTGTGTTTTCAATTTCTAACTTTTTTTGAACCATGTTTGCAATTGAAGGGGTTTTTTGTTCTGCAGTAATAGTTGCAACTACAATTAAATCAATATCATTTTTATCAACGTTACCTTTTTTAATCGCATCAAGTCCAGCTAAATATGCTAATTCCAAAACAGATTCATCTGCTATACGTCTTGTTTTTATACCTGTTCTTGTATAAATCCACTCATCTGAAGTATCAACCATTTTTGATAAATCATCATTTGTTAGTATTTTATCTGGTATAAATCTCCCAGTTGATACTACTTTAGTTTTATATTTACTCATTGTCTATATTCTCCCTAGTTAGTTCTTGGTAAACACCAATATTTCGAAATTTTTCGTATCTTTGTTTTAAAAGTTGGTCTTTACTCATTTTTTGTAATTTAACAATTTCTTTTTTTAAAAAATTGTTAAGGTTTTTAAAGCCCTCTTTATAATCAATATTAAGAGGAGTTTTTTCTAAAATTATATTATCAATTACTTTAAACTCAAATAAATCTTGAGCAGTAAGTCTCATATCTTCGGCGGCTGTACTTGCCATTTTTGCATCTTTATATAAAATAGATGCAAAACCTTCTGGTGAAATCACTGAATAAATACTATTTTCAAACATTGCAAGTGTATTTGCAATACCAATTGCAAGTGCACCTCCAGATCCACCTTCTCCTAAGACAACACTAATAATTGGTACACTAATATTCATCATCTCTTTAATAGCTACAGCTATCGCATTGGCTTGGCCTCTTTCTTCAGCACCTATTCCTGGATAAGCACCAGGAGTATCAATAAATGTAATTATTGGTCGATTAAATTTTTCTGCTTGTTTCATTAATCTAATTGCTTTGTGATAACCTTCAGGATGTGGCATTCCAAAATTATGATAAATCTTTTGATCGGTTGTTACACCTTTTTCTTGAGCAATTATTGTAACTGGTATTTCATTAAAAAAAGCAATCCCACCAATAATAGATTTATCATCACCAATTAATCTATCACCATGAAGTTCAATAAAGTCTGTAAATAATTCTTTAATAACAACATTTGCAGTTGGTCTTTTAGCATCGCGTGCTAAAAGAACTTTGTCCCATGCACTATTCATCTTGATTTACCTCATGTAGTTTAAGTAATTTTGTTAAAACATCTTTCATATTTTTTCTTTCAACGATTAAATCGATTTGTCCTTTTTCCATTTGGAAGTTTTCAGTTTGAAAACCAGCCGGTAAATCCTGCTTAATCGTTTGTTTAATAACACGTGGTCCAGCAAAGCCAATTAAACTAGTCTTTTCAGCAATATTTATATCACCAAGTGATGCAAAACTTGCTGCAACTCCACCTGTTGTTGGATTAGTCATTACACTTATAAATAGTTTATTTAAATGATTTAGTGCGCCGGAAGTTTTTGCCATTTGCATCAAAGAAAAAATCCCTTCTTGCATTCTAGCTCCACCTGAAGCAACAAAGATAATTAACGGCAATTTATTTTCTTCGGCATATTCAATTAATAAAGTAATTTTTTCACCTACAGCACTTCCCATGCTGCCCATCATAAAATTACTATCAAGTACACCAATTGCAACATCTATTTCGCCTATTTTAGCTCTACCGGTTAGGATTGCTTCATTAAGATTTGAAACATTATTAGCAACTTTTAATTTTTCATCATAATCTTTAATGTTTAAAACATTTTTAGCTACTACATTACCAAAAAGTTCAACAAAGCTACCTTCATCTACCGTTAAGTTAATTCTAGTTGTTGCATTAATTCTAAAATGATGATTACAATATGGACATACATAATGGCTTTGTTCTAAGTCTTTATTATAAAGTGCACTCAAACAATTCTCACATTGAACAAAAACGTGATTAGGTATATTTGTAGGCTCATATTTATATTCTCTTTTTCGAGCGATTTTTTGAAATTCAGAAATTCGCTTTTTTCTCTCACTCAGTAACTTCTGCATTGTTTTCCTCCATTACTAAAGCATGGAATTTTGCAATAAAGCTTGTATCATATTTTCCTTTAATAAATTCAGGATGATGAATAATCATATATTGATATTCAATATTTGTTTGTACACCTTCAATAACTAATTGTTCAAGTGCTACACGCATTTTTCTAATTGCTTCTCTTCTTGTTGGAGCAACAACAATTAATTTTCCAAGCATAGAATCATAATAAGGTGGTATATGATAGTTTGGATATATAAAACTATCAAATCTAACTCCCATGCCGCCAGGTACTAAAATTCTTTTAATTTCGCCTGGACTAGGTCTAAAGTTATTTAGTGGGTCTTCAGCATTAATTCTACATTCAATCGCATGACCCACAATTTTAACATCTCTTTGTTTAATATTTAATTTATTATCATAAGCAATTCTAATTTGTTCTTTAACAAGATCAATTCCTGTAATCATTTCAGTTACTGGATGTTCAACTTGGATTCTTGTATTCATTTCAATAAAATAAAATTTATCATCTTTATCTAAAATAAATTCAATAGTTCCAGCATTAGTATAGCCTACCTTTTTAGCAATTCTTAAACTTGCTAGACCAATTCTTCTTCTAACAAGATCATTTATTTCACTTGAAGGAGCTTCTTCAATCATTTTTTGATTTCTTCTTTGAATTGAACAATCTCTTTCATATAAATGTATATAATTACCATGATTATCAGCAAGTATTTGAACTTCGATGTGTCTAGGTTTTGCAATAAATTTTTCGATATAAACTGCTTTGTTACCAAAACTAATTTCTGCTTCTTGTGAGGTCTTTTCAAACACAGCTAAAAACTCTTTATTAGAGTAAACAACACTTATTCCACGGCCACCACCGCCACTAACTGCTTTAATCATGACTGGATAACCTATTTTATTAGCAATTTTAATTCCTTCATTAACATCAGTAACAACACCATCGCTTCCTTCAACAATAGGTACGTTACTACTTTTAGCAATCTTTCTAGCTTCAGCCTTATCACCAAGTTTTCTAACAACTTCAGCTCTAGGACCAACAAATTTTAAACCAATTTCTTCAACTTGTTCAATAAATTTGTCATTTTCAGCTAAAAAACCATATCCAGGATGAATTGCATTACATCCAGTTGATATAGCTGCACTTAATATATTATTAATATTTAAATAACTATCTTTTGATTTTTCTGTCCCAACGCAAATAGCTTCGTCGGCTAATTGAACATGGAGGCTATCCGCATCAGCTGTTGAGTAAACTGCAACGGTTCTAATACCCAACTCTTTAGCTGCACGAATAATTCTAACTGCTATTTCACCACGATTAGCAATTAGTAATTTATTTTGTGTTATTTCCATCTGTTTTCACCGTGAAAATTACATCATTATAACCAACAGCCTCGCCGTTTTCAAAATTGCTGTTTTCAATTATTCCATCTGTAGTTGCAGTTATTTCATTCATTATTTTCATTGCTTCAATTATACAAACAACATCGCCCTTTTTAACTCTTTGGCCAACTTTTACATATGGCTCAGAATCTGGACTACTTGCTGCATAAAATGTACCAACTAGTGGTGATTTTATTTCATTTACCGGTAAATTAATTGTTGGTTCAATCGTTTCATTATTTAATGTAGTTTCAACATCGTTTTTAACATTATTTAAATTTGTTTGATTGG
>DURF01000101.1 GCA_012837395.1 Acholeplasma sp.
GGTCCAATTTTTATCTTTTTTGTTTTTATAATAATATTGATAATTCCAATTTATTTACTAAATAAGTCGGCTTATAAAAAACTAAGATTAAAACAACAAAAAATTGAAACCTTAATTGAACAAAATAATAACACCTAATAATATTAAAAATTGCTGAAAAATGTTATAATTGTAAAAAGAAGAAGAGGTTTTAGTATGATTGAAAACAATATAATTACATGTGAAGTAGTCGGTTTCCAAGAATATGGTGTTTTTGTTAGATGTGATGAGTATGATGGTTTAGTTCATATCTCAGAAATATCTGAACAATACGTTGAAAACATTGAAGAAATTTTTGAAGTTGGTGATTTAGTTAAATTACTAGTTTTAGATGTTAATGAAGAAGATAAAAAATTAAAACTAAGTTATAAAAAATGTCATAAGATTCATAAAAGAATTTTAAAAAATGTTAAAATAACGAAAGGATTTCATAAACTATCAACCGAATTACCAAAATGGATTGAATATAAAAAGCAGGAATACAATAATGAAGACATATAAAACATATAGCGATTTAGAAACAATCGCTTTAGGAGAAAAAATCGGTAGAGCTGTTAAAGACTTAAATGTCATTATTTTGCTTGATGGAGGACTTGCGGCTGGAAAAACTACTTTAACTAAAGGAATAGCAAAAGGACTTGGAATAAATGATATTATAAAAAGTCCAACTTTTACTATTATGAGATTTTATGAAAATAATAATATAAAACTATATCACCTAGATCTATATCGCTTAAATGAATTAGGTCTAGATTTTGATTTGGAAGAATATGTTTACGATGATGAAGGGGTAATTGTCATTGAATGGCCTTATCAAGTAGAGGAACTTCTACCAAGTAAATATATAAAAATAAATATTACAAATGATTTTGATTCAAGAACATTTGTAATATCAGCAACTAATTATCAAGAGGTATTAAACAAAATATGAAAACATTAATAATGGATACAGCAACTAATTTTTTAATTGTTGGACTAATAGATAATAAAAAAGAAGCTATAGTTACTAGAATTGGCAAAAATGATAATGCCGCATATTTAGTAAATAAAATTGATGAAGTATTAAAAAATAACAATACAACAATTGATGAAATCGATGAAATTATTGTTGGGATTGGACCAGGTTCATATACAGGAATTAGAGTAAGTGTTGTAGTAGCAAAGACACTTGCTTATAGTAAAGGTATTAAACTAAAACAAATTAGTAGTATCGCTCTATTAACAAGTGGATATAACTTTTTAGTATATGGCGCGATTGATGCAAGAAGAAATCACTATTTTGCTGGAAAATATTTAGAAGGAAAAGAAATAGTTAAAGATAGTTATATAAATAAGGAAGTCTTAGAACAATTATCAAATGTGATAATTTTAAATGAGGAAACAATTAAATTAAATTTAAATAAAATAAGTGAAAATGCAAGACTTGTTGAAGATACCTTTTCACTTGAACCAAATTATTTAAGAAAGACAGAAGCAGAAAGAAATTATGATAAGATTAATGAAAAACGATGATATTTTTGAAGTTGAAAGACTTGAAAAAAGAGTATTAAAAGAAACTTTAGGAGCAAGTTTTTTTGATCAAGAATTAAACTTAAACCCTTTCGCTTATTATTATGTTTATGAGCATAATAAAGAAATTATCGGTTATATTGGTTTAAGAATATATGATGATATATGTGAAGTTATAAACTTTGTTATAGCTAGTCTATATCAAAGACAAGGTTATGGTCAATTGATTTTTGATTATATTTTAGAAGAAGCCAAGAAAAGATTAGTTAAGACTATCTCACTTGAAGTGAGAAAGTCTAATAAACAAGCATTAAACTTTTATTATAAAAATGATTTTTACAAAGAAAATGTAAGAAAAAAATATTATGATAATAACGAAGATGCTTTAGTATTGATAAGGGATGTATAAAATGATTATATTAGCAATAGAAAGTAGTTGTGATGAAACTAGTGTTGCAGTTTTAAAAAATGGTAATGAAGTTTTATCACACTTAATTTTTTCACAAATTGATATTCATAAATTATATGGCGGGGTTGTACCTGAAATAGCAAGTAGAAACCATGTTAAGCATGTAACAAAATTAATTGATGAAGCTTTAATTGAAGCTAAAATTTCTGCAAAAGACATTAATTATATTGCTGTTACAAAAGGGCCAGGCTTAATTGGTTCTCTTTTAGTTGGAATCAATGCAGCAACCGCTTTTGCATATGCCAATAATCTTCCAATCATTGGAACAAACCACTTAGCTGGTCATATTTATGCTGCAAGTATTGATCATGAATTAAAGTTTCCCTTAATTGCATTACTCGTCAGTGGCGGACATACAGAATTAGTATATATGAAAGATCATTTTGATTTTGAAATAATTGGCACAACTCTTGATGATGCCGTAGGTGAGGCATATGACAAGGTAGCAAGAACACTAGGTCTATCATATCCTGGGGGACCAATTGTTGATAAGTTAGCACAAAAAGGGATTGATGAATATAATTTACCAAGAGTATTTTTAGATAAAGAAAAATATGATTTCAGTTTTTCAGGTTTAAAAAGTGCAGTAATAAATACTGTTCATAACTTAAAACAAAAAAATAAAGAAGTTAATGTTAATAACATGGCAGCATCTTTCCAAAATAGTGTTATGGATGTCTTAATCGAAAAAACTAAAAATGCTGCTAACAACTATAACGCTAAACAAGTAATAGTTGTTGGTGGAGTTGCTGCGAATAGTGAGCTTAGAAGAAGAATAAATGAAGAAATTGCTAATAAAGAAGTTATAATTCCTAAGTTTATTTATTGTACTGATAATGCTGCGATGATTGCAGCAGCAGCATTTTATCAATTAAAAAAAGAAAGTCCAAGTAGCGATTATATAATTAAAGGATTCTCCACTAAACAAATGATTTAGTTTGATACTCAAAATAATTGCAATTTTTTATAAATAAGTGTATTATTAAATCAAAATTAAAGGAGGATATAAAATGTTTAAAATATTATTTAAACCTATTAAATGGATCTTAGGAATTATTCTAGGATTAGTTATTATGATTGCTATTCCAATCGCGTTATTATATAAATCAGTTACTCCTCCAACCTTAAGCGAAGATGAAATAGATATAGAAGAATATATAATTGAAGAAGTTGATCACTTAATTGATACTTCTAATGATGATAAAACTTTAAGTTTAACATTAAATGAAGAAGTAATTAATGGAATGATCCATAAAGAATTAGTAAATCAATTTGGTGAATCAGAAGATTCTAATTATTTATATGAAGATGAAAATATTATGTTTCAAGGAGCATGGATAGAACTTAAAGAAGATACAGTAAATATTATTGCTGGTGCACATGCCAATGCCCGTATCTTTACATTTAAAACAAGAGTTTTAGTCGCATTTAAAATTATTGAAGATCAAGAAAGACCAGGCGAATTAATTTTAAGACTTGATAAATTTAAAATTGGTAATTTATCTTTAAGATGGGTTTTAAGAGTTGCTCCTAAGTTAGCAGAAAGATTCTTAGGGCAAGATTTAGATAGTTTTATTGAAGAAACAATAGGTGACTTTGGGACATATGATAGTAGTAAAATGGAGTTATCGATTAACTTTTATAACTTAACCGAACAATTAGATGAGAATAAAGAATTAGTAGATTTATTACTAGATATTATTTACAGTAATAAACTATTAGATATTGGTGTTATAAAACAAGATGAAGAGTTTAATTTAGGTTTAAGTTTAGACTTAAA
>DURF01000102.1 GCA_012837395.1 Acholeplasma sp.
ATGGAAGACGTATTTATTATTGTTAATGTTTTTATTATTAATAATTGTACTGGCCTTAGTTCCTGCATATTTTTTAGGAATGGCAATTGATACGATAATATCAGGAAGTTTAAATGTTAAAACATTAATATTTCTCGTTAGTGCATTAGCATTAATTCCACTTCTTCGATATTTTTCAAGTTACATTTATAACTATAAAGTAAGTAAACTTGCTCAGAAACTATCATATGAGTTGCGGGAATCTTATTTAGAAAAATTATTTGAAATGGATTTAAGCTTTTACGATAAATATAATAAAGGTGATTTAATTAACCGAGTTACAACTGATTTAGAAGCAATTACGATTGCTGCAACTAGTCTTTTTGAAGGAATTATATTTAACTTCGGACTTATTTTGTTTGCGCTTATTATAATGATAACTACCATTAGTTTAAAACTAACTCTAATTTCAGTTACAATTATGCCAATCGGATTAACAATATTAAATATTATTAGACATAAAAAAAGAAAATATATATTAAGACACCGAGAAATTTATGCAAAAATGACAGAAACAGTTTTAGAGTCTGTTGAAGGACAAAAAACAATTAGAGCTTATGGAGAAGAATATAACAATTTAGAAAAACAAAAAGCTGCAGTAAATGCAGACATTGAATCATGGCGCTATATTGTTAATTATGAAAACTGGTTTGCACCACTTTTTGAAATAATATATGGTATAGCTTATGTCCTAGCTTTTGGTTTTGGAATTTACTATATTATTAATTCAGAAATAACCGTAGGACTATTAGTAACATTTGTATCCTATATAGGAATGCTTTATGGACCAATCATTTCAATGTCTTCAATATTAACCCAAATAAACAACGCAACTATATCACTTGACCGCTTTGATGAAATAATGAATGAAGTTACAACTGTAAGCGATAATGAAAAATCAAAAGATATTATTAAATTTAATGAAATTGAATTTAACAATGTATCTTTTCACTATCCATTCGACTTAAGACCAGTAATTAAAAACATTAATTTTATCATTAAAAAAGGAGAAACTATTGGAATAGTTGGACCAACTGGAGCTGGTAAATCAACTTTAATTAGACAACTTTTACGAGAGTTTAATGTTAGTGAAGGAGAAATTCTAGTTGATGGAGTTAATATAAAAGAATACAAAATAGATAAAATTAGAAACTTAGTTGGTTATGTTCCTCAGGCACACACTATTTTTAAACGTGAAGTCGTTGAAAATATTAAAGTAGGTAATCCTCATGCTAATAGTGAATCATTAGATAAAGCAGTTAAAATTGCTGACTTTGAAAAAGATCTTCAGTTTTTAGAACGAGGCTTAAAAACGATGGTTGGTGAAGCTGGATCAACTCTATCAGGTGGTCAAAAACAAAGACTCTCAATTGCTAGAGCTTTAATTAAAGAACCAGAAATATTAATACTTGACGATTCTCTTTCAGCTGTTGATGCAAAAACAGAAGATAATATCATTGAACAACTAAATCGCTTTAGAAGTGATAAAACAAATATTATTGTTGCTCATCGTTTTTCTGCTGTGAAAGATGCGAATATTATTTTAGTTATTGAACATGGTGAAATTACACAAAGAGGAACTCACGAAGAATTATTAAAAGAAGATGGTTGGTATAAAAGACAATATATTAACCAAATAACAATGTTATAAGGAGGAAGAATAATTATGTTTAAAACAATGAAAAAAGTATGGCGTTATATTCGTAAATATAAAAAACTATTAGTAATTAGTATCACAACTATGATAATTGTTCAAATTCTTAATTTAGCTTCTCCTTTAATTGTTAAATCGATAATGGATGATTACTTAATTGGAATTGAAAATGTTTGGTATGAAACATTAGAAGAAACTGATGTTTACTATAACAACAAATATTATACACAAGATATAGAATCAAC
>DURF01000103.1 GCA_012837395.1 Acholeplasma sp.
CAAACATTTACTTTAATAAAAAATGTGCTATAATGAATTTGTACCAAATTTAGGAGTATAGTTAAGCGGTATAATAGCGGTCTCCAAAACCGTTGTCGGGGGTTCGATTCCCTCTGCTCCTGCCAAAATGATAGTTAAAGCCTTAAATTTAGGCTTTTTTTAATGGCTGATTTGTTTTAAGCGTATTGATATATCTGATACAGTTTAATTCCACCTGTTGATAATAATAATTTTAATATACCTTTCTATATCTCTTCATTAGATTTTTTCTTTAATTACTTCTTTACTCATTATATGTTAATGTCAATATAAAAATGTAATTTTATTTCAATATAAGAATGTCATTAAATGTGAATGTTATTTCTGTTTTTTATCTTCATTTTGTTCTGTAGGTTCTATTTTATCTTTTATCCTATAAGAATTTCCTGTAATATTGTAAATTATAGAATGGTGTAACAATCTGTCTAATATAGCACTTGCAATAACACTGTCTTTGAATAGTTCTCCCCATTTATTAAAGTTTATATTGGAGGTTATTATTGTAGTGTTTTTTTCATATCGTTTATTTATTAA
Organism: Acholeplasma sp.; assembly: GCA_012837395.1. Taxonomy (GTDB): domain Bacteria; phylum Bacillota_I; class Bacilli_A; order Acholeplasmatales; family Acholeplasmataceae; genus Haploplasma. The sequence continues at coordinate 574 of DURF01000103.1, forward strand.
TTGGAATAATAGATTCGCCTCATCTGCTTCAATAGGTAGGTATCCTATTTCATCTATTATTAAGACACTATATTTTATATATACTTTCATTTTTTGTTCTAATCTGTTTTCTAGACTTGCTTTCTTCAAGTTTTGAATTAGATCATAACAAGTAATAAAGTAAGTGGATAATCTGTTTTTAGCACATTCTATGCCTGTTGAAATTGCTAAGTGAGTTTTACCAACTCCAGAGCTACCAATTAATAAAATGTTTTCTTTCTTCTCTATAAACCTTAAATTCTTTAGAAATCACGCTGAAAAGCTTGATATGGAAGATCAAAATCCTCAAACGTTTTGTTGTAAGGAAAGCCAGCAATTCTTATAAGAGACAGTTTGGCGTTTTCATCTTTAAAACTTACTTGACCTTCTGGATACTCATACAAAGCATCTATGAAGTTTTTCTTGTTTTTGTTTATTAAATCAATATATTGATCTATATTGTCATTTATTTTATTTAAGTATAGTTTTTCTAAATTGTTTTCTAGCTTACTATAATTATTCATTAATTCAATCTCCCTAACATTTCTAAATTTTTAATGGTTTGTTCCTCAATACTATCTTTGTCTATTCCTTTTGTTTCCATAGCGGATTTATAGTGTTCATAGGTATAATTTATTTTTTGCTTGCTTATTTTATGTTTAATAATCAAATTTCTGTTATGATAAATGTACAATTCATTATTAAGTTCTTTAAGCGAAACGACCTTATTAATGTAATTGTGTGGAACAGAATACTCTATACCTCTATATCTTACAAGAAATGTATTAGGGACTTTAAACTGTATTAGGTCATACATATAGTCATTTAATACTTCTTTAGATGGTAGAGGTCTTAAGTGTTCTTTTTCTTTATTAAATAATAATATTGGTTTTATATTTGTTGTGTCATTAACTTTATTATTACACTGTTTAGTAATAACATCTAATATTCTTATTATGTCTTCTTCAGTTACAAATTCGTAATTATATGTTGCAGCCAATCCAAGAACCTATTTTGTGATTCTACCTTTCCTTTAGTTTCTGGCTCTTTAACTTTGCAGTTCCTCGGCTTTACATTCATGTCTTTGCAAAAACTATTAAATTCGTTAAAAAACTTTTTGGTTTTGGTATTAACAATACTACTCATATTATCTGTTAAAGCTTCTTCTGTTACGCCACATATAGACAAATAAGTTTAAATTAAGCATCTCTCTACATCTATCCGTGTTTTATATTTACTATAAGTAAAACAATGTAATCTAGAATAACCTAATATTGCAGAGAAGACATTAAATTCAAATACTTCTCCATATTTATTAATTAACTTTAAATCTTCAACCCAGTCAAATTGTAATTGAACACCTGGATTTGTTTCAAATCTAGGACGAGGTATACTTTTCTTCTTTGTATTTATCTAATTTTGAAGCCTTGTTTCTCTTGCTGGGTTTACCTTCATAACCTTCATGATATTTCTTTACTGTTCTTTGATTGATTCCATGTTTATCTCCTAAAGCTTTATAATTTGGTTTTATTTCCGCTTGTTTCATAAATGATAAATCCTTTCTTAGATTATTTATTTTCATTTCTAATTGCATATTACTTACCTCTTTCTAGTATGAAATTATACTAAAAAAAGAAATGTAATAAAAGTTATATTTTTATATTGAACTTTTATTACATTTTTATATTATCATTAACATTTATCCCAAATAGCCAGAATATATCTAGCTATATCAGCAAATATATTATCTATATTTGCTCATACAACTAGAAATACAGCACAGCCATATTTCAAGTCCTCGCACACTCGCAAAAAAACTTTCCCAAC
>DURF01000104.1 GCA_012837395.1 Acholeplasma sp.
GTAAACTATCTCTTTTTTTAAAGTAAAAATGCAAAAAAATATATATTATAATATATAAGCTATAATCAAGTTTTTTTTACTTGACAAAGATTTTATAACCTATATAATGATAAAGGAAATGAGGTATTTAAATGGCAGATAAATTAATTATAGTCGAATCACCAGCAAAAGCACGGACAATTTCAACCTATTTAGATAGCAGTTATGAAGTTATGGCATCGGTTGGACATGTGCGAGATTTAGCAACTTCTGGACCAGGTGGTCTAGGTTTAGATATAGAAAATAATTTCAAGCCTGATTATCGAATAATTAGAGGTAAAAACAAAATTATAAACGATTTAAAGAAAGCAGCAAAAGATAAAGAAGTATATCTTGCAACTGACCCGGACCGAGAAGGTGAGGCAATAGCTTGGCACATTGCTGATGAATTAGAATTAGATTTAAATAAGGAAAACAGAATAGTTTTTTCTGAAATTACTAAAGATGCAGTTTTAGAAGCAATCAATAATCCGAGAAAACTTGATATGAATTTAGTTAATTCACAAGAAGTTAGAAGAGCAATTGACCGTATTATTGGATTTAAATTATCAAAGTTATTACAAAGTAAAATTAAATCTAAATCAGCGGGTAGAGTTCAAAGTGTTGCTTTAAAGTTAATTGTTGATTTAGAAAAAGAAATTAGAGCATTTATACCAGAAGAATATTATGAAATAGATGCAATATTTAAAGACTTTAAAGCGAACTATATTTTAAAAGCAAAAGAACGTTTAAATAAAGAACAAGCCGATAAAATTGTTAAAGAATCAACTAATCCTTTTATTGTTAGCAAAGTTGATGTAAAAGATAGTTCAAGAAAACCACAACCACCATTTACAACATCAACCCTTCAACAAGATGCAATTACATATCTTTCAATGTCTGGATCAAGAGCAATGTCAATTGCTCAAAGATTATACGAAGGTATTGATATTAATGGTGAAGTAGTAGGTTTAATTACTTATATGCGTACAGATTCAACAAGAATGTCTAATCAATTTGTTGGAGCATCAAAAAATTATATTAAAGAGACTTATGGAACTAAATATTTAGGAACATATAAAACGACAAAAACAGCCAATCAACAAGATGCTCATGAGGCAATAAGACCAACTTCAGTTTATAATACACCAGAAAAAATGCAACCATATTTAGAATCAAGTCAATACCGAGTATATAAACGTATCTATGAAAGAGCAGTTGCAAGTTTAATGAGTAATGCTATCTTTGAAAGAACAAAAGTAGAGTTAAATGCTAACAACAATATTTATGAAGTAAGTGGAGTTAGAGAAAAGTTTGATGGTTTCTTAAAAGTGTATGAAGCAGGCCAAACAAAAGATGTAATTTTACCGGAACTTAAAGTTGGTGACCAATTAAACGCAAAATCGGTTGAAGCAATCAGAAAAGAAACTCAACCTAAACCACGATATAATGAAGCCTCCCTTATTAAAGAAATGGAAAAGCTAGGAATTGGTAGACCATCAACCTATGCACATACTATGGAAACATTAAAAGCAAAAGATCGTCATTATACAACTATGGATAAAAGACGCTTCCATGCAACCGATCAAGGAATTTTAACATCTGATCAATTAACTGAGTTCTTTGAACCAGTTATAAACGTTAATTATACAAAGTCAATGGAAGAATCATTAGACGATATCGCAAACGGTGAAGTTGGAGATGTCAATTTATTATCAAACTTTTATAATAAATTTATTCCACTCTTAGAAAATGCTGATAAAAATATGAAAAAAATTGGTCCTAAAAAAATTGATGAAGCATGTCCGAAGTGTGGTCATGATTTGGTTGAAAGAATAGGCATTAATGGTAAGTTTATAGGATGTAGTAATTTCCCTAAATGTAAATATACAAGAAATATTGAAGAATAAAAAACATTTTTTGACATAAAGACAAAATAAAATTACATATCCTTTACAAATAATTAAAAAAGTGATATTATTAAAATGCATCCAAAAGGATGCTACTTATCCCCTATAAAGTGTGCAACAAGTACACTTTAAATCCCCTTATTTGACTCCTAAGGCTTTTTCTTAGGAGTCTTTATTTTCTAGAGGGTAAAAGTATGTTATAATATTAGTAGTAAAAATAAGGAAGAAGGAATAAGGTATGAAAACATTTAAAGGAAAACCTGTTACTTTAGTAGGCGAACAAGTAAAAGTAGGAGATAAAGTTTCTGACTTTAAAGTAGTGAATATAAATTTCGAACCAACACATTTAAGTGATTTCAAAAACGAGTATATATTAATTAGTGTTATTCCATCACTAGATACAGCTGTTTGTGATTTACAAACAAAGACAATAAATGAAGAATTATTAAAAAATGACAAAATTGATATTAAAGTTATTACAATAAGTAATGACTTACCGTTTGCTCAAAATCGTTGGGCAAATGACGAAGAATTAGAAGGCGTAACAATCTTAAGTGATTACCTACATGGCGACTTTGGACAAAAGTTTGGAGTATTAATGAAAGAAAACAAATTACTAGCAAGAGTCTTTTACGTATTAAACAAAAAACGTGAAGTAATTTTTATGTTAGATGTAAATGAACAAGGTCAACACTTAGATTATGACAAACTATTAAACTTTATCAACGAATTACCAGGAAAATAGTTCCTGGTTTTTTTTCAAACATGCTATAATTATAACTAGCAAAGGAGGAATTAAAATATTATGTTAGAAATAAAAAATTTTACGAAAAGTTATGTCAAAGGTATAAACGCTGCTGATGATATTACATTAACGGTTAATGACGGTGAAATATTTGGATTTATTGGTCACAACGGAGCAGGAAAAACAACAACAATTAAAGCAATCGTTGGCACACTAGACTTTGATCAAGGTGAAATATTATTAGACAATTTAAATATTAAAACTAATCCAATTGAATTTAAACAAAAGGTTGCTTATATTCCTGATAACCCAGAAGTATATAACAACCTTACAGGTATGCAATATTTGGATTTTATTGTTAATATATATAACTTAGAAGATGAATATATTAATGAAGAAATAAATAAATATGCAACTGAATTTGAACTTGTTGAAGAGTTAAACAATGAAATTAATACTTATTCACATGGGATGAAACAAAAACTTTTATTAATTTCGGCGTTTATTAGAAATCCGAAACTCTTAATATTAGACGAACCATTTACAGGACTAGATCCTAACGCAACTTTTAAAATGAAACAACAAATGAAAAAACTTGCTGAAAGTGGCGCAATCATTTTCTTTTCAACGCATGTTTTAGAAGTTGCCGAAAAATTTTGTGACACAATTGGAATTATTAGAAATGGTAAATTAATGAAAGTTGGTTCGATGCAAGAAGTCAAAGGTGATAAATCATTAGAAAGCGTCTTTATGGAGTTGTTAGAAAATGAATAAGTTTTTTTCACTACTTAAAGTAAGTTTAACCGAAAACTTTAGGCTAAACAAATTATTTAATAAGAAAAATATAATTCAAAAAATATTGTTTATAATTATAGCGATAGCGGTTTTAGTATTACTAGGGTTTAATGTTGGATTAATATATTATCCTATAATGTTAATTTCACCCGATCCTAATGATGCCCTTGGTAATGTTTTAAGTGCGGCTTTTAGTTTCTCAGCAATAGGGCTTATTATCGCTACCCTTTCCCAATCATACGGATTTTTATTTAAGGGAAATGACTTTGATTTATTAGTAAGTATGCCAATACCAACTAAGTATATTGTACTATCTAAAATATCAACCTTATTAATATCAAATTACTTAGTAATGGCAATAACTTTTATTCCAGCAATTGTAGTTATATCAATTGCCGGGCTTGCAAGTCAGTTTATTTTTTATTTTAATGCAGTATTAATA
>DURF01000105.1 GCA_012837395.1 Acholeplasma sp.
AATTGGCCATTTAGAATTTGCAGGAAAAGAAATAAATAAACAAATTAAACTAGCAACCGAATTAAAAGTTGATGAACTAATTTTAAGATATCTTAACGAAGAAACTAAAATTAGTGATATTAGTGCTAAAGATGTTAAAACAATCAATCAACTTTTAAAACAAAATAAAAAAAATATCTATGCAATTGATCCTTTAATCGAACAATTTAATTATGAAGATATTGAAACAACTGACTTTGTTTTAAAAGAATATGAAAAAGCAGTTAATGCCGCAAATCTTTTAAAAGTAAATAATATTATTTTTAGGCTACCAATAATTAAAGATATTATTTCTGAGTTTGAACTTATGAAAGAGTTTTTTGATAATATTATTGAAATAGCCAGAAGAAGCAATAAAACACTTCTTATTAGACATGAAAATACTACAACTAGTAATATTGCTTATATATTAAAAAAATACAACAATAATAAACATTTATCAGTTATCTTTAGTCCAAGTGATGCAATCTTAAATAGTGATTCACCACTTGCAGGTTATCGAGTATTAAAAGATTATTTTAATGTCTTTATCGCAAGCGATATAGACTCAATTAATAACCCAGAACTACTAGGTTACGGTAGAGTTAATATTATCGATTTATTTAAAAGAATGAAAAGAGATAAATATAAGGGTGATGTTATTATTGATGAGAGATTTGTTAATCTTTTCAATAATGAAGAAATAAAAAAAGTTCCTTTTTACAAGAAACTTTTTAATCGAAAATCACTATTTGATAAATATTTAGAAGGATATGCTTTAAGAGTATTTCCTAATGAAAAGGATAGAATTCCAACTATACATGATATCTATCATAATCAAATTAATGTTATTAATATCGTATTTAATCGTTAGATTTAATTTCAAACGCTGGTTTAGCGTTTGGAAGGTCACTAAACATTTTTTCAGTAAATAAAATACCTTCTAAATGATCATATTCATGTTGGAAGACTATACCTTCATAACCGCTTAAATCAAGTTCAATTGGAACTACAATATTAGCATAGGGATCATATCTATGTGCCTTTAATAAAATCTGGTTATATCTAGGAGTAATTAGACCTTCGGTTGGTCTATCAACACTTAAACAACCTTCACCACCGGGTAAATATATATTATTAGAATCTAGTGGTTCTAATGTTGGGTTAATTAATAAATATTCATATAAAGTATTATCAAAACCAACAAAGTGTACAACAAACATTCTTTTTGGAATGTTTAGTTGAGGAGCCGCAATTCCAACTGCGGGTCTTAAATCATATTGTTCAGCTATTTCACTGTCTTGGGAGTTTTTTACAAACTCCAGCATCTCTTTTAAAAGTTTTTTATCGTTATTAGAAAGAGGCAAACTAACTTCTTGTGCCCGTTTATTTAAAGTTGGGTGTCCTTCTCTAATAATATCATCCATTAAAATCATATTTCCACCTCTAAAATATTATAACACAAAGGAATTAATTTATGCGAATTGATCGGTTTTTATCAAATTTAAAATATGGCTCTAGAAGTGAAATGACAAAAGCTGTTAAAAAAGGCTTAGTAAAAGTTAATGATAAAATAATTACTGATAGTCATTTAAAAATAGATCCAAATAAAGATATAATACATTTTAATGATGAATTGGTTTCTTATTATGATATTATTAATATTATGATATATAAGCCAATTGGTTATTTATCTGCAAATAAAGATAATTTACATAAAGTAGTCTTAGATTTAATTGAAGATAATTATAAAAGATTAGATTTAAAGATAGCTGGAAGATTAGACTTAGATAGTGAAGGATTATTAATACTAACTACTAGTGGTAAGTTTGCTCATTTTATTACAAGTCCTAATAATAAGATAAATAAAGTATATGAAGTAATATTAGATAATGATATTACTAATTATGAGATGTTATTAGAAGGAGTTTTAATAAAAGATGGTAAGAATGAAGAATATTTAGCAAAAGCACTAGATATTAAAAAGGTTGAAGATAAGAAATATTTAATTACACTTGATGAAGGTAAATTTCATCAAGTGAAAAGAATGTTTTTAGCACTTAATACAAAAGTAATTAATTTAAAAAGAATAAGCATTGGTAACTTAAAACTAGGT
>DURF01000106.1 GCA_012837395.1 Acholeplasma sp.
AAAGGTGTTAGAATCGATGGTTCTAATGCGACTATTATCGGTAATAATCAGGGTGAGTTTATTGCCGATAGAAATAAAATAGTTAGAGTTTGGTCCGATCATGGCGCATGGCCGCTACTTACTGTAAAAATGTATATTGATGAAACCGGAAATACTGATATCTTATTAAAACAACAAACATATTTTGAAGATAAATTTACACACTATACTAAAAGAAGTATAGATTATGAAGGAAATAATACATTAACATTTAATGATAACGTTTATTACGGAACAGTTTTAGAACACTTAATACTTCAAAATATTGTTGGATATTTTAATACAGGCAAAAAAGGCTTTACAAGGCTAGAAGATGCTGATTGGAATGATGGGCTTGATATGGCGAATAAAGAGGGAGAGACGGTTGCTTTTACAATGTTTTATTTAAACAATTTAAGAGTAATTGTTGATCTTTTAAATAACATAGAAACTAATGAAGTTCAACTATATGAATCATTAATGAATTTAATTAACGAGGAAATAAATTTAGGAAAATATTTTGACTTAGTAAGTGTCAAAAAAGGATTAAATAAAGTAAATGTTGATAAAGAAGCATTAATTTCTAAATTAAGTGAGTTAATAAAAATTAAAGAAAACTTTATTAACAAAACAGCAATTATAAATAATACGCATTATCAAAGCTATGTAAATAATGATGGTAACTATGTAGATAGTTTTGATAAGGCCTCTTTAATACCACAAGCAATGGCGCTTGTTAATAATATTCCATCAAAAGAGTTTGCTGGAAAGATTGCGACATTTATTCGTACAAAATTATTTGACCAAAAAGTGGGCGGGTATCGCTTAAACAGTAATTATAATGAAGTATTATTAAATATGGGTCGAGCATATGGGTTTGCTTATGGTCATAAAGAAAATGGTGCAGTATTTTCTCATATGGCAACAATGTATAATTATGGTCTTTATAATTATGATTTAGTTTTTGAAGGAAGAGAAGGAATAAATACTTTGTTAGATAAAGCGCTTGATCCTAGCAGTCAAACTTTGGCAGGAGTACCTGAATATTTTACTGATCGCGGGGTTGGAAAATATTTCTATTTAACAGGCACTGCAAGTTGGTTAATTAAGTTAATAAGAGAACAAATCTTTGGAATTAGATTATCATATGGTAAATTAGAGTTTAAACCAAAACTAACTAAAGAAGACTTCATAGATGGTGTTGCAAGTGTTGAAACATATCTATTTAATAAAAAAATAACGATTAAATATATTAACGATAAAAATTTAGACTATAACGAATATAAAGTAAGTAAAATTATAATAAACAATGAAGAAACTAAAAATCGCGTATTTACAAATATAGATAGTAGTTTAGTGGAGGTTATACTTGATGAAAATAATTGAAACATACGAATTTAATGATCCGGGATATAGAAAATTATTCTCTTATCAAGAATGGCGTGTAGCGATGCTTAACTATATTGATCATTTAGAAATAGAAGAAAT
>DURF01000107.1 GCA_012837395.1 Acholeplasma sp.
AATTGGAATGGTTATAATAAAGTAGACACAAAGATAAGAGAATAAAGATATAATATTAGTAAAGAGGTGTTTTTTAATAGTTTTATGTTGCGAAAATATAGAAAATAAGGCAAAATAAGAGTCGTTATTTGGAAACAATGGAAAACATTTAAGAAACGATATGAATCTCTAATAACGCTTGGAGCGAACAAAAGAAACGCTAGATATACAGCGGGTAGCAAAAAGAAATATATGTATGTCTGTTATGTAGGAACAATACAAGCGTTAATAACAAAAGATAGATTAAAACAAAGAGGCCTAACGTCAGCGTTAGACCTCTATAATAAAGTACATTTAGTTATAAATTGAACCGCCGTATACCGAACGGTACGTACGGTGGTGTGAGAGGATCGACATCTTAACGATTAGCCTCTACTCGATTAATCATTTCTTTGTCTTGCGTGTGGGAATAAGATAACGTCTCTAATATTAGGTGTATTAGTTAATAACATAATAAATCTATCGATACCAATTCCAATTCCTCCAGCAGGTGGCATACCATATTCTAATGCTTCTAAGAAGTCAATATCCATTTCAGCTGCTTCATCATTACCTAATTCTTTTTCTTTTAATTGAGCTTCAAATCGTTCTCTTTGATCAATTGGATCATTTAGTTCACTAAAAGCATTAGCATATTCAGCGCCAGCAATAAAGAGCTCAAAACGATCAGTAAATCTTTCGTCATCTTTATTCTTTTTAGCAAGTGGACTAATATCAGTTGGATGACCATAAATCATAGTTGGTTGAACGATTTTTGGTTCAACGTATTTATCAAAGAATGCCTCAATAATATGTCCAACTCTAAAGTGTTTTTTAACATCAATTTCATGCTCTTTAGCAAGTTTAGTAGCATCTTCTAGTGATAAGTCTTCAAAGAAGTTAATATCTGTTTCATTTTTAATAGCATCAACCATGTGAACTCTGTTCCATGGTTTTTTCATATTAATTTTCATATCTTTAAACTCTATATCATATGTTCCAAGGACGTTATATGTAACAGTAGATAGACTATCTTCAACTAAATCCATCATACCTTCCATATCGGAGTACGCTAAATATGCCTCAATTGTTGTAAATTCAGGATTGTGTTTATGACTAATTCCTTCGTTTCTAAAGAGTCTTCCGATTTCATAAACAGCCTCTAATCCTCCCACTAATAATTTCTTTAAAGGAAGTTCGGTTGCTATTCTCAAATAAAAGTCCATATCAAGGGCGTTATGATGAGTTACAAAAGGACGCGCAGAAGCACCACCTAAAACTGCTTGTAAGACCGGTGTTTCAACTTCAATAAATCCTTTTTGATCAAAGTATTTTTGAATTTCTCTAATTATTTTTGGTCGCATAATCGCAACCCTTCTAGCATCATCATTTACAATTAAATCAACATATCTACGTCTTCTAGCTTCTTCAACATCTTTTAGACCGTGATATTTATCAGGTAGAGGTCTTAGCGCTTTTGTTAGATGAGTAAACACTTTCGCATAAACTGTTAACTCATCAGTTTTAGTTCTAAATAAAGTTCCTTCAACTCCAACTATATCACCTAAATCAGCATGACGATAAATATCATATGCTTCTTCACCGATATCGTTTAATCTAACATAGACTTGAATTTTGCCATCTCTATCTTGTAAGTGCATGAAACCTGCTTTACCTTGGCCACGTTTTAAAACGATTCTTCCAGCAATTGTCACTTTAACATCTTTTTCTGCTAATTCTTCTTTACTATATTGTTCATAATTATTAATAATATCTATTGTATGATGAGTACGTTTAAAAGCAGAACCAAAAGGATCAATTCCTTTTGTTCTTAAATCAGCTGCTTTTTGTCTTCTAATTGTTTGTTGTTCGGTTAAATGTTCATCAATCATTATAAATACCTCCTATATATCTAGTTTATTATAACATATAAAAGGACAAAAGATTAATTCCTTTGTCCTAAATATTGTTCGTTTATTAGTTCATACATTAATTCATCTTTATTAGGTTTTAAAGATAACACTTTAACGGTTATTTCTTTTAAACCTAATTTTAGAATTATTACATCATTTATTTTAACTTGGTAAGATGGTTTAACTATAACATCGTTGACTAAAATTAAATTATTTGTTATTGCATCATGTGCAACTTTTCTTCTTTTAATTAGCCTTGATGTCTTTAAGAACAAATCAATTCGCATTGTTTTGTTCTTCGTCATACCAACTAAGCTTACCTGTTTCAACAATTTCATCAATATCTGCTTTATTTAATGTTTCAACTTTAATTAAGTATTCTGAAATTCTATCAAGTAAATCTTTATGTTTAGTTAAAATTGATTTAGCTTCCTCTAAACAACCGTTAATAATTTTTCTAACTTCATTATCAATTTCATGAGCAACTTTATCAGAGAAGTTTTTCTCATTAAAGTAATCTCTTCCCAAGAATACATTATTACCACGGCTTTCATATTGAACCGGACCTAAATCACTCATTCCATATTCAGTAACCATTGCTCTTGCAATTTTTGTAGCCATTTCAAAGTCGTTATAAGCACCAGTAGTAACTGAATCAAATTCAATTTCTTCAGCAACTCTACCACCTAAGTAACTGGTAATAGTATGAAGTAGTTGTTTTTTAGTATGAAGGAATGATTCTTCAGCTGGCATCATTAAGTTATAACCACCAGCTTGACCACGAGGAATAATTGTTACTTTTTGAACAACGCTGGCATGTTCTAATTTAATACCAATTACAGCATGACCAGCTTCGTGATATGCAACAACTCTTTTTTCATGATCACTATATTTACGACTCTTCTTAGCTGGACCCATTCTAACACGGTCCATGGCTTCATCTAAATCTTTATCTAAAATAACTGTTCTATTATATCTAGCAGCAAGTATTGCGGCTTCATTAAGTAAGTTTTCAATATCAGCACCTGAGAATCCTGGAATTCTTTGTGAGAATTCTTTAAAATTAACTTCAGCATCAATCTTTTTATTTCTTGCGTGAACTTTTAAGATTTCTTCACGTGCTTTCATATCAGGTAAGTCAATAGTAATTTGACGGTCAAAACGACCTGGTCTAAGTAATGCGGGATCTAATACGTCAGGACGGTTAGTAGCAGCAATTATAATAACATTTTGATTAACTGAAAATCCATCCATTTCTACTAATAATTGGTTAAGTGTTTGTTCACGCTCATCGTGTCCACCACCAAGGCCAGCCCCTCTTTGACGACCAACCGCATCAATCTCATCAATAAATACAATACTTGGTGAGTTTTCTTTGGCAACTTTAAATAAATCACGAACTCGAGAAGCACCAACACCAACAAACATTTCAACAAAGTCAGAACCTGAGATTGTGAAGAAAGGTACATCAGCTTCACCGGCAACTGCTCTTGCTAGTAATGTTTTACCAGTACCAGGTGAACCAACAAGTAGAACACCTTTTGGAATTCTTGCACCCATATCGTGATACTTTTTAGGGGATTTTAAGAAATCAACTACTTCTTTTAATTCTTCCTTTTCTTCAACTGCACCAGCAACATCATCAAAGGTAACTGATTTACCTCTAGAAAGTCTAGCACGGTTTTTACCGAAATCAAAGGCGCGGTTATTTGAACCAGCCGCATTTCTAAATATAAAGATTAAAATAATAATACTTATTGCTAGTGGTAATATACTAAAGAATATTGACCAAAAGCTTACACCAGATCTTGGTTTATTTGTATAAGTAGCACCTAATTTATCTTGATAATAATTAATTGTAACTGCATCTGGATCAACAATTATAATACTATATCTACGCATTCCACCGTAATTTGTATTAATGTGTTCGCCATCTTTAAAAGTACCTGTTATTTGATACCATCCAATATTATCTCCACCAACAGGTGTAACTTCCATTGATTGAATATCATTACTTTCAACAGCATCTTTTAATTCAACTCCAGTTATAGGATATACCGGATTCATTGCATTTCTTATAAAAAAGAATGCGCCGAGTACAATAACAATTGAAATAATTATTACTAAATAATCGGGTCTCCTTTTTTGAGGTTTTTGTGGTTGTTTTGTCATATATTAATACGCTCCTTATTTATCATAAAATTCTTTTTTTAATACACCTATATATGGTAGGTTACGATATTTTTCTTGAAAATCAAGACCATATCCAACTACAAACTTATTAGG
>DURF01000108.1 GCA_012837395.1 Acholeplasma sp.
AAATATAATATAGAAAACTTATATAACAACTTATCAATTAGAATATTAAAAGGTGAACATATTGTTTTAATTGGCCCCAATGGTAGTGGAAAATCTACCTTTTTAAAATTAGTTGCAAAAGAGTTAACTCCTGACAGTGGAGAAGTATTATATGAACCAAATATTAAGGTTGGTTATTTAGATCAATATATGGAGTTAAATAAGGAACAATTAGTTAGTAATTATTTATATGATGTTTTTAATAATTTATTTTTAAAAGAAGCAGAAATGAATAATTATTATAATGATATTTCAAGTGGTAACTTAAGTGATAATGAAATTAACAATAAACTTAATTATGCTCAAAGTATTCAAGACTATTTATTAGATAATGATTTTTATCGTGTAAAATCATTAGTTAGTAATATTATTAATGGTTTAGGTTTAGATATGGATGTATTAAATAAAAAAATTGAACATTTAAGTTCAGGTATGCGTTCTAAAATAATTTTAGGAAAATTACTTTTAGAAGATAATGATTTAATATTATTAGATGAACCTTCTAACTTTTTAGATCAAAGCCACATAGACTGGTTAGCAAAGTTTTTAAATGAGTATAATAACGCATTTGTTGTCGTTACTCATAATGAGGCTTTTTTAAAGGAGATTGCTAAAGTAATTTTTGATTTAAATAATAAAACAATTAACCGTTATAAAGGTAATTACGATTTTTATTTAAAAGAAAGTGAAATTAGAAAATCGCAACAAGATAAAGAATATGAATCACAACAAAGATTTATAAAAGCAACAACCGATTTTATTGAAAAAAATATTACAAGGGCATCTACTTCTAAAAGAGCTAAAAGTAGAAGAAAGATGTTAAATAAATTACAAGTTGTTGAAAAAAGATTTGAAAACCCAACATATAAGTTTAGTTTTCCTGTTAAAACAAGTACTGGAAAAGAAGTTTTAAATATAACAAATTTAGAAATAGGATATAACAATAAATCGCTATTAGAACCATTAACATTAGTAATTAGAAGTAAAGAAAAAGTTGCGATTACTGGTTACAACGGAGTCGGTAAATCAACTTTAATTAAAACTATTATTAATGAATTACCAAAGATTAGTGGTAATTATTATTGGGATAAAAATGTAAAGATAAATTATTTAGGTCAAGATGATTTTTATTTAATTGCAGATAGTGCTTTTGAAGTTGTTAATCAAACGTATTTTAATTTTGATAGAAAATCTATATATAGTCTACTTGCAAGCTATGGAATTAATTATGAAATGTCTAACCGACCAATAAATACTTTGTCTGGTGGAGAACAAATGAAAATTAAATTAGCATTAATGAAAAATAATTATGGAAATGTGTTAATATTAGATGAGCCTACAAATCATTTAGATGTTAACGCAAAAGAGGCTTTAAAAGTTGCTTTAAAGGATTATGAAGGTACATTGATTTTAGTCTCTCATGATCATGAATTTTATGAGGAAGTATGTGATTATGAAATAAGTTTGTTTTAATAGACTTTTAGATTGTATTGTAATAATATATTTGATATAATATAGAGTAGTTTGGAGGGATATTATGCGTGAATTAGTTAGATTAATTTGCACTGAGTGTGGCGAAGAAAATTATTATACAGATAAAAATAAAACTAATACTCCAGGACGTTTTGAAATCAAAAAATATTGTCCAAGAGAAAGAAAACATACATTACACCGTGAAAAACGATAAGATAATGTTTCTTAAAAGTATTTTTAACTATGTACTTTTTAAGAAACGTTATTTTTTCTTTTAAGGAGGATGGAAGGATGGAATTTTTAAAATTTTATTTGTTTTATATTCCAATACTAGCAGTGTTAACTGTTTTAGCTATCAAATATTTAAATAACAAAAATAATGAACAAAGATTAAAGTTTTTAATATATTTATCAATTATTGCTTTATTACTTCATATAATTAAACCAATATTTTTCCCATATAATGGAGTAGGTGTTGAAAATGAACCTGATATTTTCAATCGGCCTGCAATTTTTAGAAAGATAACATTTGAAAATGTTTGTGCTGTTTCAGCTTTATTGTTTTTACCCACTTTATTATTTAGAAATAAATATGTTTTAGATTACATGACAATCTTTGGTTTTTTAGGTGGTTTTTTAGCACTTTTATGGCCAGCAGAAGTAGTGATGGGTCAGTTTGATAGTATAAAAGTCAACTATGAAATGGGGCTTTTTTCATTTGATACTATAAGGTTTTATTTTGTTCATTATTTATTATTTTTAATTTCATTTTTATTACTATATTATAGAATACATGAACTAGATACTAAAAGAATGTTTTATCTACCGATATCAGTTTTATTATTATTAACATTATTATTTGTTAATGAATATATATTGTTTAGAATTGGTTGGTTAGATGATATTGCCAAAGTTACAGGGTTAACTGGAAACAACGGAATGGATTTATTCTTAGACGTAAATATAAGAAATTTCTCATTTGTATTTGGTATTCCTGATGCATTTAAAGAAGCGGGATTTTTAATAGATATTTTAGTTCCAGGCTTTATGAAAGATCCATATACTCCTGTTATTTGGATTACAATTCCAGCATTTATATATGCCCCACTTATTTATTTAGGATTTAAGGCGATGTTTGATAAGATTACATTTAAGTTAGATGTTTTAGAAGAAAAAGAATTAGAATATACAAAATAAAAAAGGCATAATGCCTTTTTTTCTTTAAAATTTAATTAAATATCCTTTTTATAACATCTACGGCGTTTGTGATCAATATAATCAAAGTCTTTCCAAACAGCTTGGATTTGATGGTTTAATTCTAATTCAGGACCAGTTTCAGCCCATTTAACACCGTGTTTAACACCAGTTTTAATACCATCTTCAAAGATTAAAGCGGCAACTCCTCTGTTTTGATGTTTTGGATCAACAGCGATAAAGTAAAAATCGATTGTATCATATTTCTTTAAAGCTCTTAAAATTCTAAAAATTCCAAATGGGAACAGTTTTCCATTGCTTTTTTTATTTGCCTTAGCAAGTGATGGCATAACGATACCAAATCCTGCAACATTATCTTCTTTATCATAAACAACCCAGATCCAATCAAATTGGATAATTTGTTTTACTTGTTTAACATAGAAATCAATTACTTTAGGTGGTAGTGGTAAAAA
>DURF01000109.1 GCA_012837395.1 Acholeplasma sp.
AGAAAGAATTGAATTATTAGAATCAACAGAAAAGTTATTTGATGAACTCCACTTTTTAAAAAGTGAAAACAAAGAAGAACAAAAGTTGATTGATGATGTAGCAGCATTTAAACATTTAAAATACACAACAAAAGAATTAAGTGAATTATTATTTGTTGATGTATTCTTAGGATTTGTTCCTGATAATAGATGGGACTTTTTTAAAGACTATACTTCAAGAGTAAAACAAGGTTTTATTAACTTTGAAGAAAATGAGTCAGGCCATCATGTTTTATTATATTTAGATAAAGAAGACTCAAACAAACAATTAACACAATTAGAAAGATTTGGGTTTGTTGTAAAAGAGTTACCGGTTATTGATGAAACGTTTAGTGATTATATAAAATCTAAAGAAAAGATTATTAATGATAACAAAGTTAAAATCAATGCATTAGAAAGTAAGTTAAATAAACTTGCTGATGAAAAAGAAATTGAATTTGAAATTTTAGTTGATCAAATGTTATCACAAAAAGAACGTAAATTAGTTATTTATAATGAAACTAATGCTGATGTTATCTTTGATGGTTGGATAAGTAATGATCATGCCGGAGATTTACAATCAATCGTTAAAAAAGTAACACTAGAATATCAATTAGAATTTGAAGAACCAACTAAGTTTGATAATGTTCCAACATTACTTGAAAACAATAAGTTTGTTCAACCATTCGAATCAATTACTAATTCATATTCAGTACCAAATTATAGAGAAATAGATCCAAACCCAATTATGTCAATTTGGTACTGTATCTTATTTGGTTTAATGTTTGGTGATATTGGATATGGGTTATTATTATTAATTGGTACAGGTGTAATATTAAAATATAAAAAACCAAAAGGTGAATTTGGTTCAACAGTTAAAATATTCTTTTATGCATCGTTTGCGACAATTCTTGCCGGAATTGTTTACGGAAGTTTATTTGGCGTAAACTTAGTAGGAATTGTTGGAAACTGGTTTGGGAAAACTTGGGAACCACTATTAGATCCGATGTATGATCCTATTACGATGTTAATCTTTTCACTAGGAGTAGGGGTTTTACAATTAATGACAGGATTAGTTATGAGAATTGTTCTTTCAATAAAACAAAAAGATATTATCTCAGGGCTATCAGATGGACTAAGTTGGTTGTTAATATTACTAGGACTATCAGCGTTTGCTGTTAGTCTAGCAGGTGATAGTTTTAAAGTATTATCAAATGTAGGTATTGTTTTAATTATTTTAGGACTTGCTGCATTGTTAATTTTTGGTGGAATGAAGAAAAAAGGTGTCTTTGGAAAAATCTTTGGTGGTCTTGGTGGAGTAGCCGGAATAACTACATATCTAAGTGATATCTTAAGTTATTCAAGAGTACTAGCACTAGCTTTATCATCAACAGTAATTGCATTTACGTTTAATTTACTTGCAGGATTAATTCAAGGTAGTTTTATAGGCTTTGTTTTATCATTAGTTGTTTATTTTATTGGCCATGCCTTTAACTTTGCAATCAGTTTATTATCTGCATACGTACATGGTAATAGATTACAATACTTAGAATTTTACAATAGATTTTATCAAGGTGGAGGTTATTTATTTAAACCACTAACATTTGATTTAAAAAATATAAACGAAATTACAAAATAGGAGGAATTTAAATATGGATGGAAATACATTAACATTATTAGGTGTAGTACTAGCAACAGCTCTTTCAGGAATTGGAACAGCTATTGCTGTTTCAATATCAACAAGAGCAGCAGCAGGAGTTTTAACAGAAAAACCTAATTTATTTGGTAAATTATTAGTTTTAGTAGCTCTAACTACTACAAACGGTATTTATGGGTTTTTAGTAAGTGTTTTAATTATGTCACAATCAGGTCTACTAGGTGGATCAAATGCAGTTATTTCACAAGCAGAAGGTATGAAATATTTAATGGCATCACTACCAATTGGTATTGTTGGTTTGCTTGCTGCGGTTTATCAAGCTAAATCAGCTGCAACATCAATTTATATGACAGCTAAAAAAGAAGATCTTTCAGCTCGTGGTATCGTTATGGTTTCTTTAATTGAAACATATCCTATCTTAGCATTACTAGTAAGTGTATTAATTCTATTAGGCTAAGGGAGTGAATAAAGTGGATTTAATTAAAAAAATAAATGATAAAGGTTTAGATAAAGTTAATTTTATTATTGAAGAAGCTAAAAAAGAAGCTGAAGCATTAAAACAAAGTTTAATTGATGAAGCTTTAGAAGAATCAAGAATTAAAGTTAACAATATTAAAAAAGAAGTAGAAAGCGAAATAACAACTAAAGAAAGATTATTAACATTCGAACAAAGACAAGCCGAGCTTTTAGCTAAACAAAATATTATTGATAATATTTTTGATGAAGTAAGAGTTAAAATTGAAGCTTTAGAAGGAGCGGAGCTATTAAATTATGTTTATGTAAAAATTAAACAAGAAAAATTAAATGGCGATGAAATAATGCATACTAATAAAGAAAATTATGAAAGATATTTTAAAGCTTTATCGAGTGGGACAAAAGGTGATTTAGTTGATTTAGATAAATTAAACAAAAAGTTAAAAACAACGTTTAAATTATCAAACAGACCAGTTGATATTAGTAATGGTTTTATTTTAGAAGGAAAACATTTTGATTTAAACTTCTCGATTGAAGAAGTAATCGAGAAATTAAAAAACAAACATGAGCGTGCATTAGTTAAAGAACTATTTGAATAGTGGTGATTAGGTGGATTTAAACTTTTTAAACGGAATATATTATGTAAAAACTGAAAACATGTTAAACGAAGATGATTTTAATGCTTTAAAAAGATTAGATGAAAAATTGTTTATAAGATATTTAAGAACGAAAAGTTATGGTTTTAATAGTGGTTATTTAAATATAGAATCTATTATTGAACAAGAGTTTTTAAATGTTAAAGAAGAATTAGATAAAATTACAAAAAGTAATTTTATAACTGACATCTTTTATTTAGAAGAAGATTTAACAAACATGAAAATTGTTTATAAAGAAGTTTTCTATAAAGTTAAATCAAATACTTTTAGTAAAATGGGTCGTTTTTCTAAAGAAGCATTAGAACAGTTTTTTAAGTATGGAAATATGAAATTACTACCTAAAGAATATGAAGAAATGTTTAAAGAGATAAATAAAATAAAAGAAGAAGACTTACAAGATTATTTACAAGAATTAGAAAGAGTTGTTTTTAACTTTTATACTAATTTTTCTAAAAGTAATAAAAAATATCAAGTATTTTTTAATTACTTAGAATATAAAAAAGTTATGGACAACTTAAAAACATTTTTAAAATTTAAAAATAGAAATGAAAGTATTGAAAAACTAAAGAAAGCTTTACTAGATGAAGAAATAGTCGGTAGAGCAGTATGGATTGATCTTTATAATGAGTATAATAATACAATCTTAAATAAACTAGCTACCTATTTTAATGAAGGAATAGTTGCTGCAAGTGATGAGTTTTTAAATAAAGGTAATAATACTGATTTAAGAAAAGAAACACTAAACTATAAAACTGAATTGTTAAAACTTACTAGTTATAACAATGAAACATATGCACCAATCTTATATTATCTTCACTTAAAACAATTAGAAAGCTATAAAGTGAGGGAATTATATTATGCAAAATAACAGTATGGTAGCACTAGGTCATAATGAAAATGTTTATGTCTTTAGCGCAATAGGTATTGAAGGAATAATAATAGATGAGAAATCATTTAAAGATGTATTAAAAGACTTAATTACAAGAGAAGTTAAAATTATTATTGTTAGCCAACATTTTCAAGAATTACTTGAAGAAGTAAAAAAAGAGTATCAAGCGGTTTATCCAATTTTTATTACACTCCAAATGGAATTTGGAGAAGAAAGTAATGCGGTTGATAATTTGAGAAAAAATGTTGAAAAAGCAACAGGAATAAATTTATTTTAAGGGAGTGATGATTTTAGATGAAAAATAAAACAAATAATGAAAATATAGGTATTATAACAAAAGTTTCCGGCCCCTTAATTGTTGCCAAAAATATGCAGTCAGCCCAAGTTTATGACGTTGTTGAAGTTAGTGAGAAAAGATTAACTGGTGAAGTTATTGAACTTAGAGGTGATTTAGCATCTATTCAAGTATATGAAGAAACTGCTGGAATTGGACCAGGAGAACCAGTTTATTTTACTAACAAAGTTTTATCAGTAGAACTTGGACCTGGTTTAATTGGTGGTATTTTTGATGGTATTCAAAGACCACTAGATAAAATATATGAAATAGATAAAAAAGTTATTCCACCTGGAATTAGTGTACCTACTTTAAATGAAGAGAAAAAGTGGGAATTTAGTGAAGTAGCTAGTGTTGGTGATATAGTTTCTGCTGGAAATGTTTTAGGAACAGTTTTAGAAACTAATGTAGTTAACCATAAAATTATGGTTCCAAATGGTATAACTGGTAAATTAATTGAATTAAATGGTGGATTAAAAACTGTTAAAGATATTATTGCTAAAATTGAAAAAAGTAATGGTGAAGTAGTTGAATTAACAATGGTTCAATCTTGGCCAGTTAGAGTTAAAAGGCCATATAAGAAAAAAGTTACTCCAAATATGCCTATGATTACCGGTCAAAGAGTAATTGATACATTATTCCCAATCGCAATCGGTGGGATTGCGGCAGTGCCTGGTCCGTTTGGATCTGGTAAAACTGTTGTGCAACACCAACTTGCTAAGTGGAGTGATGCTGATATTATTGTTTATGTTGGTTGTGGTGAACGTGGTAATGAAATGACTGACGTTTTAAATGAATTCCCTGAACTAGTTGACCCTAAGACAGGTGAATCATTAATGGAGCGAACAGTACTGATTGCAAATACTTCTAATATGCCAGTTGCAGCGAGAGAAGCAAGTATTTATACAGGTATTACAATTGCTGAGTATTATCGTGATATGGGGTATAGGGTTGCTTTAATGGCTGATTCAACTTCAAGATGGGCGGAAGCCTTAAGAGAGATGAGTTCAAGACTTGAAGAAATGCCTGGTGAAGAAGGATATCCTGCTTATTTAAGTTCAAGGCTTGCTGATTTTTATGAAAGAGCAGGACTTGTTGAAGTTTTAGGTAGTAAGGGTGTTGAAGGTGCTGTAACTGTTATTGGTGCGGTATCACCTCCAGGAGGAGATACATCAGAACCAGTCAGTCAAGCAACTTTAAGAATTGTTAAGGTGTTTTGGGGACTTAGTTCAAGTCTTGCCCATAGAAGACACTTCCCAGCAATTGACTGGTTAAGAAGTTATTCTTTATATGAAGATCAAGTGGGGGATTATTTCGATAATCAAGTTCACAGTGATTGGACGAGAGAAGTTAAAACTATTAGAGCGTTATTACAAGAAGAAGCGGCATTAGAAGAAATTGTTAGACTTGTTGGAGTTGATTCATTAAGTTTTGAAGACCGAACAAAACTTTTAACTGCTCAAATGGTTAGAGAAGATTTCCTTCATCAAAATGCTTTTGATGATGTTGATACATATACATCAACTAATAAACAGTTTTATATGATGCGTGCAATACTAAATTGGCATGAAAAAGCAATTGAAGCACTAAATAATGGTATTAGTTATAAAGTAATTGAAAATAGCGAAGCCCGTGGTTTAATTGGTAGATATAAATATGTTAATGAAGATGATGTGTTAAAAGAATATAATAATATTAATAAATTAGTAACAGAAGAATTTAATATAAAGGAGGAAGAATAATGGCTGTTAAAGAATATAAAACGATAACTGAAATTGTTGGACCTCTAATGTTAGTTGAAAAAGTTGAAGGTGTAAAATTCGATGAATTAGTTGAAATTAGATTAGCTGATGGAACTAAAAAGTTTGGCAGGGTTTTAGAAATTGATAATGATGTAGCTGTTGTTCAGTTATTTGAAGGTAGTCAAGGTATTAAAATTGATGATGCAAAAGCAGTTTTTTTAGGACATGGAATTGAGCTATCATTATCACCGGATATATTAGGACGCGTTTTTGATGGAATGGGGAGCCCTATAGATGGTAAAGGTAATATAATTGCTGATGTTAAAAGAGATATTAACGGCCAGCCTTTAAATCCAGTTGCAAGAGATTATCCAAATGAATTTATTCAAACTGGAATTTCAGCAATTGATGGCTTAAACACATTAGTGCGTGGTCAAAAATTACCAATTTTCTCAGCATCAGGTCTTCCTCACTCAAGGCTTGCGGCTCAAATTGCAAGACAAGCTACAGTTTTAAATTCAGATGAGCCATTTGCGGTAGTCTTTGGAGCGATCGGTATTACATTTGAAGAAGCTGAATACTTTGTTGAAGACTTTAGAAGAACAGGGGCAATTGAAAGAACTGTCATGTTTATGAACCTAGCAAACGACCCAGCGGTTGAAAGAATAGCAACCCCAAGAATGGCAATTACTGCAGCTGAATATTTATCAGAAGATTTAGGCATGCATGTATTAGTTATTTTAACGGATTTAACGAATTATGCTGAATCATTAAGAGAAATATCAGCTGCTAGAAAAGAAGTGCCAGGAAGACGTGGTTATCCAGGTTATATGTATACTGACCTTGCTTCTCTTTATGAAAGAGCAGGAAGAATTAAAGATATGCCAGGATCAATTACTCAAATACCTATTCTAACAATGCCAGAAGAAGATATTACACATCCGATTCCGGATTTAACAGGTTATATTACTGAAGGACAAATCATTGTTTCAAGACAATTAGCACTTAAAAACTTAACGCCTCCAATTGATGTACTTCCATCATTATCAAGATTAAAAGATAAAGGAATTGGAAAAGGTAAAACTAGAGAAGATCATGCTGATGTTATGAACCAAATGTTTTCTAGTTATGCTAGAGGTAAAGAAGCAAAAGAATTATCACAAATCTTAGGTGATGCAGCACTATCTGATATTGATAAGTTATACGCAAAATTCTCAGATGAATTTGAGAAAAGATATATTTCACAAGGATTTGAAACAAATAGAACAATATTTGAAACACTAGATTTAAGTTGGGAGTTATTAAGAATACTTCCAGTATCTGAACTTAGAAGAATTAGTCAAAAAAATATTGATAAATATTATTACAAAGATAAGGAGTAGTCATGAACAAAGGCCAAATTAATCCAACAAGAATGGAATTAATGAAACTAAAAAACAAACTACAAATGTCTGTTAGAGGCCATAAACTATTGAAAGATAAACAAGATGAACTTGTTCATTCCTATATTTCAATAGTTAATGAAACTAGGGCATTGCGGGAAGAAGTTGATTTACTTTTTTCTGATGTTTTAGGTGTGTTTGTTAAAATGAAACAAAAAAAGGCCTTAGTAGACATTTATGAAATGTTAATGATTCCTAGTAGTAAAATTGAAATTGATTACAAACATAAATCAATTATGACTGTTGAAATACCTAAAATTGATATAAAAGAAATTGATACTAAAGGTAATCAAACATATAGTGAAATAAGTGCGCCAATGGAAATTAATGAAGTAGAAAATAAAATGAATGATTTATTTCCTAAATTAATTAAGTTATCCGAAATGGAACAAAGTATTCACTTAATGACTGAAGAAATAGCTAAAACTAGAAGAAGAGTTAACGTTATTGAAAATGTTATGATTCCAGACTTAAGAGATAATATTAAAAGAATAACAATGAAACTTGAAGATACTGAACGTAGTAATACGGTAAGAATTATGAAGAGTAAGGATATTGTTATGGAAAAGGTATTAGCTGAAAGAGCTAAGAGAAATAAATAAAAAAAATGCCACTTTTTAAGCTGCAAGCTTAGAGGTGGTTTTTTATTAAATAAAAAAAGATGAGGTGAGTTTTGTGAGTGATTATAATTTTCTAGTATCAAAATTAAAAGAAGCCTATAATACTAAGGAAAATGGGATGAAAATGAAACGAATACATTTGTTTGGCATAAAGTATGCAAATATATTAGAGGGTGTAAATTTAGGGCAACTATCTATTGATGCTACTGGGAAAGAAAGTTTTAAAATAGAAATTAGAAAGGGCATGAAAATTTCTAGATTTGTTGAAATAATTTAATTTTTTTGGAGGAATGTTATGGTGCCATATAAAGAATTGAAAGGATGGAATCACATTGTTTATACTATCTTAAAAAATCATTTTAATAAAGGTGAGTTTAAACTCCAAGAACTATATGAATTTGAACCACACTTTAAAGTTTTATATCCAGATAATTATCATATAAAGGATAAACTAAGACAAACCGTACAAAATCTTAGAGATAAGGGATTGTTAGAGTTTGTTTCAAAGGGTGTATATAACTTACTTCCAACTGATGAAATAGAAACAACAGATCCAACAAATCAACAAGAATTAGTTTATTTATTATCAAATGAATCAATTCCAGGTTGGGTTAAAATAGGTAGAACTAATCAAGTCGATAGAAGACTTAAAGAGTTATATAATACATCAGTTCCATTACCTTTCAAACTGGAAGATGCAATACAAACTAAATCACTTAGAGAATCAAGTGAGTTAGAGAAAAGCATTCATAGCATTATTGATACTATAAACCCTAATTTGCGAAGAAATACAGAAGCAAATAGAAGAGAGTTTTTTAAACTAACAACAGATCAAGGGAAAGAAGTATTTAATTTAGTATCGAAAATTATGAACATTAGTGAATTGAACAGATAAGAAAAAGTTTAAAAAAGGCAACAAATCTGCTATACTATATATAATGAAAATACAAAATTTAAGGACTCGTGATATTGATGAAAAAACATATTGAAGTAGTAGCGGCAGTAATTACAAAAGGTGATAAAATCTTTTGTGCTCAAAGAAAAGATAGTGGAGAACTTGCAAGAAAGTGGGAGTTTCCAGGTGGTAAAGTTGAACCAGGTGAAACTTTACAACAATCTTTAAAAAGAGAATTAAAAGAAGAACTAAAAATTGATGCAGAAGTTAAAGATTTTATTATGACTGTTAATCATGAATATGAAACATTTAAACTAACACTACATGCTTTCTTATGTAAAACAGATAACAATTCATTTATTTTAACCGAACATTTGGATAG
>DURF01000110.1 GCA_012837395.1 Acholeplasma sp.
ATTACTACTGTTATGATAACAGGAGATCATAAAAATACCGCAATCGCAATCGCAAAAGACTTAAACATTATTACATCAGATGATGATATGGCCTTAACCGGTCTAGAATTAGACCAGTTAAGCGATGAAGAGTTTTATGATATAGTTGACCATGTAAGAGTTTATGCACGTGTAAGTCCTGAAAACAAGGTTAGAATCGTTAATGCTTGGAAGTCTCGTGATGTTGTAGTTGCGATGACTGGTGATGGTGTTAATGATGCTCCGGCTTTGAAAAATGCTGATATTGGTATTGCAATGGGTATTACTGGAACTGAAGTTGCTAAAGGTGCAGCTGATATGATTTTAACAGACGATAACTTTGAAACAATCATTTCAGCAGTAAGCGAGGGACGCTCAATCTTTGATAACATTAAAAAAGCAATCCACTTCTTATTAAGTTGTAATATTGGAGAAATTATTACAATACTACTTGGAACATTAATTGGTGGAATACTATTTAGTTCAATTGTTAATGCTGGAGGTAATGTTCATATTCTATCTGCTGTACAAATTTTATGGGTTAACCTAGTTACAGACTCACTTATGGCAATCGCTCTTGGTCTTGATCCTAAAAACCCTGACATTATGGATAAAAAACCTCGTAAAAAAGGTGATGGTGTATTTTCAGGAGGTCTTTGGAAACATATTTTATGGCAAGGTATTATGGTTGGTTTACTAGCTTTTGGTGCATACTTTATTGGTTATACATTCGCTGATTCAAGTTTATATGCTGGCGAAACAGATGCTTGGGTTAAAGCTCATACCGGACAAACAATGGCATTTATGGTTCTAGCTTTCTCACAATTATTCCATGCCTTTAACGTTCGTAGTACAAGACTTTCAATCTTTAAACTTAAAATTAACAAGTATTTGGTTTATGCATTCTTCGCATCATTTTCATTACAAATGTTAACTCTACTTCCTGGTGTATCAAACATCTTTGATATTATCTTTATTAAACAATGGGAATTATGGTTAATGATCTTTGTATTAGCATTCTTACCAGTAATTATTACTGAAATTGTAAAATTAGTTTTAAATTTAAATGATAAAAGAAAATTAAAAGTTAAATAATATATATTGGGTTGTTCAAACGAACAGCCCTTTTTTTACGAAAAAAAGGAACCTTCCGGTTCCTATAAATTGTCAATGTGCATAAGCCATATTCTGTATCCCTTACGGGTTGTAGCCATTTATCTCTACCGTAGTAGCATTAAAGTATCTTCTTATTCGACCTTTAACGTGCCCCTACCATAATTTGGGTTGCTAGCTTGAGGGGTTTACCGCGTTTCACCTTGTTATTTCTAACAAAATCGTTTCTGTGGCACTTTACTCTTAGTTCATAGTCAAAGACCTTAGAACATCAGAAGCCGTCACCAAATGGTGCTGTAAGTTATTGTTTCCTTACACACAAACACTACACTCAATCACAGAGTGTGCTAGTATGGACTTTCCTAACTTATTTAATAAGCTCGGCTACCTTCCATTGACATAATTATTTTATCATTAATTATCAGTTAATGCATCTTTTCTTGATAAATCAACACGGCCTTTATCATCGATTTTAATACATTTTACTAAAATAGAATCGCCAACGTTAACTACATCAGTTACTTTTTCAACACGTTCTTTAGCAAGTTTTGAAATATGAACCATTCCATCTGTACCTGGCCATAATTCTACGAAGGCACCAAAGTTTTCAACTCGAACAACTTTACCTTCATAAATTTTACCAACTTCAGGAACTCTTACAATATTTTCAATGATTGCTTGTACATCTTTAATTACCTTAGTATCGTAATGCATTATAAAGACACGCCCATCTTGTTCGATATCAATCTTTACATTATCGTTATCTTCAATGATTGGAGTAATAATTTTACCGCCACCACCGATAACATCTCTAATTTTATCTGGATCAATTCTAATCATCATAACTTTTGGTGCATAAGGACTTAATTCTTCTCTTACTTCACTAATTGTTTCGTTCATATGATCTAAAATATCAAGTCTTGCGATTTTTGCTTGTGCTAGTGCTTCTTCAAATATTTCTCTAGTTATACCTTTAATTTTAATATCCATTTGAAGGGCTGTAATACCATCTTTAGTACCAGCTACTTTAAAGTCCATATCACCTTCATGGTCTTCCATACCTTGAATATCAGTTAAAATAGTATAATCAGTATCTTCCATAATAAGTCCCATTGCAATTCCAGCAACCGGTGCTTTAATTGGAACACCTGCATCCATTAAAGCCATTGAAGCTGCACAAATGGTTGCTTGTGAACTTGAACCATTTGATTCTAATATTTCAGAAACTACTCTTATTGTATATGGAAATTCATCTTCACTAGGTAAAACTGCTAATAATGCTTTTTCACCTAAAGCACCATGACCAATTTCTCTTCTTCCTGGTGCACCATATCTTCCGGTTTCACCAACACTATATTGTGGGAAGTTATAATGTAGCATAAAACGTTTATTATCTTCAAGTCTAATATCATCTATTAATTTACCTTCACCAAGTCCTCCAAGTGTAATAACACCTAGCGCTTGAGTTTGACCTCTAGTAAATAATGCTGAACCATGAGTTCTTTCTAATAAACCAACTCTTGAAAACAGTGGTCTTAATTCATCGGTTTTTCTACCATCAGGTCTAACTTTTTCTTTTGTAATAAGTCTTCTAACTTCATTAGTTACTACTTTATCTAATGCAGCATTAACTTGTTTTAAGAAGTTTGCTTCAGCTTTGTGATCATAAACACTTATATTATCAATTATATTAAAGAAAGGACGACCTTTAAAATGTTCTAAAGTTTTTTCTTTAATCTCATCAATTTTTTCATATCTTTCAAGTTTATCAAAAATACTTACAGCATCAACTAATGATGTTCCTAAGTAGTCTAGAACTTCTTTTTCAACTGCTTCATCTAAAACAAAACGTTCATAATCAAATTTAGCTTTTCCAACTTCTTTTTGAATAGTGTTTTGGAATTCATTTAAATCTTTAATAATATCGTGACCATAAAATAGTGCTTCTAACATTTTATCTTCACTAATTTCTTTAGCTGATGATTCAACCATATTAATCGCTTCACTAGTTCCAGCAATAGTTAACTCTAAATCACTTTCTTCTAATTCTGTTTCAGTTGGGTTAACAACAAAATTTCCATCAATTAATCCTAATGTAACACCACTAATTGGTCCTTCAAAAGGTAAATCCGATAATTGTAACACTAAACTTGATCCCATTAAGGCAACCATTTCTGGTGGACATGCCGGATCACTAGATAAAACTGTGTTAATTATTTGGACATCGGTTTTAAATCCTTCTGGAAATAATGGTCTAATTGGACGGTCAATTAATCTTGAAACTAATGTTTCATGATCGCCAGGTCTTCCTTCTCTTTTCAAAAATCCACCAGGAATTTTTCCGGCAGCATATAATTTTTCTTGATAAATTACCATTAATGGGAAAAAATCACCTGTTGACATTTCTTTTTTATTAACTACTACAGATAAAACGGTTGTTCCACCATAGTGAATTAAGGCTGATGCGTTTGTTTGTTTTGCAACTTCACCAACTTCAACTACTAATTTTCTACCACCAAATTCTGTTTCAAATACTTTTGGTTTCATATATAATACTCCTTCATAACAATACTTTCCTATCTTATTTATTTTACCATATTAAAGATACTTTTAAAAATAAAAAATCCCTAGAAGATAACTCCTAAAGATTTTTAAATAATGCTTATTAACGACGTAATCCTAACTTAGCAATTAACTCTTGGTATCTTTGTGCATCTTCATTACGTAAATACTTTAATAAGTTTCTTCTGTGACCAATTTTTTTAAATAGTCCACGTTGTGAATGATAATCATGCTTATGAGTTTTTAAATGCTCGTTAAGATGGTTAATATCATAAGTTAAAATAGCAATTTGTACCTCAGGAGAACCTGTATCTCCTTCATGTCTTGCATGCTCTTTAATAATTTGTTGTTTAACTTCTTTACTAATAGCCATTCTTTTTTCCTTTCCCGCATAACTAAAGAGTGGGCGGCAAATCCCATCACCTTGTTAGCGCACTTTTAATATTATAACATTTTTAAAATAATAATCAACTATTATTATATTTTAATAAATTGATCAACATTTACAATAAATACTGTTGCTCCACCAACTTCAACTTCAAGTGGTAGTGAAGAGAATGAACCAAACTCATTTACAATGGTATTTGGAACTAATTTAGTTCTTTTCTTACTATGTTTTTCAATTATATCAATAATATCTTGAACCTTTTCATCATTAACACCAACTAAAAATGTTGCATTTCCAGCTCTTAAAAACGTACCGGCTGTAGCTAGTTTAGTTGCGAAAAATCTATTTTCAACTAAAGCTTTTTGAACCTTTTTTTCATCATCTTTATTCACAATAGCAATAACTAACTTCATAATTATTTCACCTCTTTAGTATATTTTAACATACTTTACATTTTTTCAATAAGATTTCTAGAATTTATTTCATCATTTTCCATCTGTTTAATCAATTCTTCAACTGTATCAAACTTTAATTCGTCTCTCAATCTTTCAATAAAAGTAATAATAACTTCTTTATCATAACTATTATCATTATAGTCTAGGATATAGACTTCTAACTTCTTATTTTTACTTACATTAATTGTAGGATTAAATCCGACATTTGCTATTCCATAGTGGTTTTTGTTATCGATGTTTATTTTTACTAAATATACGCCTGTTTTAGGTAATAAAACATCTTCATAGTTAATATTAGCAGTTGGAAAACCTAACTTTCTACCGACTTTATTCCCATGTTCAACTGTACCTAACACATGATATTCATAACCTAAGAGTTTATTAGCTTCACTAATATTTCCATCATTAATTAAAGTTTTAATTAATGTTGTTGAAATTCTTTTAGTTTCATCACTCTTAATTGTATCAACAACAATAACTTCAAAATGTTTCTTTAAATCAACAATACTACCGCTAGCTTTTTTAGCAAACCTAAAATCTTTTCCTAAAACTAATCTTTTAACATTTAAATATTTTAATATCTCAATAAACTCATCAATACTTTTATTAGCTAAGTCTTGATTAAATTTTCCAATAATTAAATAATCAAAATCTTTATCTTTAAATAAATTAATTTTACCTTTAATAGTAAAAAGTGTTTTATAAGCATGACCCATAAAATATTTCCGTGGATGGGGATCAAATGTTAGGGCAGCATGTTTTGAATCGGTATAACTTTTAACAGTTTCAAGTAATGTTTGATGGCCTAAATGTAGCCCATCAAAATTACCAATTGTTAAAGTTATTGGTTCATCTATATTTACATCTTTACTTAAATTTAATACTTTCATACTAATACTTCCTCTACAATAATATAAATGGGCGATATTTATTTTCACTAACTACTTCGTATATAGCAACCAATTCCTTATTTTCATTATACACTTTAAAATCATTATTAGTTATCATTTGTCTTTCATCTAAATATATCCCATTTTTAACTAAATTAATCATATAATCATTTAAAACTATACTATCTAAATCTTTAAATATATCTTCAATACTTTTAATATCGTTAATACTTAGGTTTTCTAAATCAACTGCATCACTTAATAAATAGTTATCTATTTTAGTTCTTTTTAACGCTTTTAATGCACCAAATGTATTTAATTTACTTGCAATATCAACAGCAAGACTTCTAATATATGTTCCCTTAGATACAGATGTTTTAAAACTAAATTCATTATCATTTAGTTTGTTTAAAATATCCAAACTATAAATATGAACTAATCTAGGCTCAATTTTTATATCAATATTTTTTCTAGCATATTCATATAACTTTTTACCATCTTTTTTAATAGCAGAATATATAGGTGGTGTTTGTAAATAAGAACCTAAAAAATCATTTGATACTAATTTTAATTGTTCTAATGTTACTTCTTTTTCATCACTTTTTATTATTTCACCAGTTATATCATAAGTATCATAATGATTATTAAAAAGAATTACTCCTTCATATGTCTTATTAGCGTCAATTAGCCTATTTACAAGCTTTGTAGCTTTACCTATACATAAAATAACTAAACCTTCAGCAAAAGGGTCAAGCGTTCCCGTATGGCCAATTTTTGAAGTTTTAAAAATCTTCTTAGCAACTCTAATTACATCATATGAAGTTATACCTTTTGGTTTATTTATTAATACAATTCCATCCAAGTTAATCACCTTAATTATTATAACATAATTTAGCCAAATAAAAATCCCGCTTTAACGGGACTTTAATTATTTTTGGCTGTTAATCCATTCTTCTACTTTTTGTTTTGGTTTAAAACCGACTGAACGATCTGTTTCTTTACCGTCTTTGAAGAATAAAACTGTAGGGATTGATTGTACACCTGCTTCAACTGCTAATTCACGGTGATCTTCAATATTTACTCTTACAAATTCAACATCATCCATCTCATTACTAATTTGTTCTAAGACTGGTTTTAACATTTGACATGGTCCACACCAATCAGCATAATACTGTACTACAACATTTTGATTTTCACTTAAAATTTCATTAAATGGTTTATTTCCATAATCTTGTACCATTAATATCATTCCTTTCTTTTCTATATTAATTATAGATGAGTATTTTCTTATTATCAATTGATTTGCTACTTCAAAGTAATAATTGTAACCCCTGCTAAGCCCTCACCTTCACGACCTAATCTAGACGATTTTATTAAGTTTGATTTTTTAATATAGTTATCAACAGCCTTTTTAACAGCACCTGTACCAAAGCCGTGAATTATTGTTAAACTTCTAATATTACTTAAAAGTGCTCGATCAATTGCTTTATCTAATTCTTCATTAACTTCTTCAAATCTAAAGCCTCTTAAATCAACACTTAAATTTGCACTTTTATCGTAATCATGACTTGCTTGTTTGCTTACCTT
The DNA here is from genome assembly GCA_012837395.1 of Acholeplasma sp. Taxonomy (GTDB): domain Bacteria; phylum Bacillota_I; class Bacilli_A; order Acholeplasmatales; family Acholeplasmataceae; genus Haploplasma. The sequence continues at coordinate 7,014 of DURF01000110.1, forward strand.
TTGCTTAACAACTTTTGGTTTTTCTTTTTTAGTTTCTTTAACTAATTCAATATCTTCTTTTTTAAATTCTAATTCAAAAATTCCAAACTTAACCAAATATTTATTATTAGTAATACTTAAAACATAACCATATTGACTATATGAACTAATATAAACATGATCACCAACATTAATTTTTTCTTCATTTTTAATAATCTTTTTATCTAAGGGAGTATTGATTGCTCCTTTTAGACTAGCAATATGATGTTTTTTAGTAAGTTCATCCTCTTCAACTATTTTTATTAATTCATTAACTTCTTTAGTTTTTTCTTGCCATTTTTTTTCTTCATTTAATCTAATCTTTTTTAAAACATCGTTTTGTTCACTAATAAGTCTATCTTTTGTAGTATTTAAATCTTTAAGTTTTTCTTGATAAGATAATTCTAATTCACTTAATCTTTTCTTTTCTTCATTTAAAGCTTGTTTTTCGCTACTTAATTTATCAATAATTTTCGCAAGTTCAGTTTCTCTTTTCATAAAGTTAAAATTCGCTTCTTCAATAACTGATTTTTTCATACCTAATCTCTCGGCTATAAGTCTGGCATGAGATTGACCAATAATACCATGTTCTAAGTAATAAAGTGGCTTTAACGTCTTTTCATCAAAAGCAACACTAGCAAGGCTTATTTCTGATTTTTCATAAGCATAAGTTTTTAATTCTGAAAAGTGCGATGTCACAATTAATCTAATATCTTTCTTTTGAAACTCTTCAATAATTGCAATCGCAAGAGCAACCCCTTCATTTGGATCAGTTCCACTTCCAAGTTCATCAAGTAAGACAAGGGAGTTATCAGTTAAATTATCAATAAAACTAATGATTTTAGATATATGTGATGAAAAGGTTGAAAGTGAGTTTATAATTGATTGCTCATCACCAATATCTATAAAAACATTATTAAAAACTGCAAGCTCACTTTCTATATTTACAGGAACTAATATTCCTGATTGAATCATCATAGTAAGTAGACCAACTGTCTTTAATGTAACAGTTTTACCTCCAGTATTAGGCCCAGTAATTAAAAGTGTATTATTTTCTTTATTTAGTGATAAATCAATTGGAACTACTTCATCTTTAGGTAGTAGGGGATGTTTTGCTTTTATTAAGTTTATTTTCCCTAAATTATTAATATGAGGTTTAATATAATCGTTTTTTAATGAATATCTAGCTTTTGCATTAATAATATCTAAGTTTATTAAACAATTAAAATCTTCTAACAAAATATCATAACTACTATTTACAATATTAGTTAAATTACTTAATATCTTAATTATTTCTTTATTTTCTAATATTTTATTCAATTCAATATCAGCCATAATTTGTAGACTTACTTCAGGTTCAATAAAAACTGTTTGTTTTGAGGCTGAAATATCGTGAATAACACCTTTAACTTTATTTTTAAAACCCTCTTTAACAGCTAAACAGCTTCTACCATTTCTAACAACTACAACCGCTTCACTTAAATAATCACTATATTTTTTTAATAACTCGTTCATTCTTTTAGTTAAATTTGCATCTAAGTTACGGATTTTAATTCTAATATCTTTTAAATCTTTTGTCGCCGTATCATATATTTCACCATAATCATTAAAAGTATCATTTAAATTATTATAAAGTTTATTATGATTAGATATATTTATTAAAGGTTTA
>DURF01000111.1 GCA_012837395.1 Acholeplasma sp.
AAACTCAATGAAGATAATGAAATTAAACTAATCCAACAAGACATTATCTTTCAAAATAAAATATACAATCAAGATTTAAAACATCTAAAACATGTTAATGAATGGCGTTATACAAAGGAAGTTTATGAAAAAGAACGTAATATCAAACTTGAAATTGAACAAGTTAAATATAATCACGAATTATATACTTTAAAAGAAAAAATTCAATTAGAAAAAAACATTTATGAACTTAATAAAAAAATTCATAATCATAAACTTGAAAAACAACTTCTTCCAATTGAATCACAACTATTTTTCGCATCCCTCTTACAAACAAGAGATATTAATCTGTTAAACTTAGAATTTGAATCATTTAAAATTGATAACGAACTTAATAAAAAACTTCTTAAATTAAATCATGACTTAGATGAGTTATCTTTATATCACAAAATTAAAACTTTAAACGAAAATCATAAATTTGAAACACAAATAATTAATATTAACCATCAATTAAATACTGAAAAACTCATTTTAGAACGTGATAATGACTTAGAGATTTTAAACTTAAATATTAAACTTCAAGAAACACTTTTAAATCAAAAAAATACTAAACAAGAAAACTTAGCTGCTGGTAAAATCAATCAAGCTAACTTAGAACTTGAAAAATTAGAAAAAACAATTGATGATAAAATTAAAGCCAAAAGAAAATCCGCAATTTCCGAACATCAAAAAAGAAGTTATATCATTAATGAAATTCAAAATAAAAACCAAAAACATATTAATAAAATTAAAAGTGAACGTGCAATTAATATTTCTAAACATGAAGCTGAATTCAACTATAATTTAAATAAAAAAATAACTGGTATTATATTAAACCTATATAAAAGAAAACATGAAGTATTTAAAACATTTACTTCTTTAATAAAATCACCAGCTCATCCAAGCGTTATAAGAGAGTTATTTAACCTTATTCATGACTTTAATGATTTAATCCTAATAGACGCTAAGAAAAGCCTAAAAAGCTATTTAAACTATGAGAAAAACTCTTTTGGTAAAATTATTGAAGACTATATCCAAAGTAAATATCAAAATAAACATCAAGACATTATTGATATGTTTAGTGATAATATTAATAGCTATCAAACTAATATTAATGATACTAAAGAAAAAATTAGTAATTTAGAATATGATAATAAGTTAATGCATGAAAAAAGAGAAAACAACTCTTTAATCATTAATTCATTAATGCTATCAAATAAAAAGAATTTAACTAGCAATGAAAAAAAGCAAATTCAACTACTAGAAGATGAAATCAGTGCAACTAACGTTTTATTTAACAATAATTTAAAGTTAATAAAAAACTTAAACAAAGAAATAAAACGATATAATAATGTAATTGATCGCTTGCAAAAACAACAAAAAAATTCTGAAAACAAACTTTTTAAAACCCGCGATAAAGAACATAAATACTATCAAAAACTTTTCACTAAACACGAAACTAAATATAACTATTATGAAAATTATTTAAATAACTACCATCTTAAATTTAATACTCACTTTAACAAACTAAATCAAGGTACTTATTTAGATGATAATAAAATTAACACTCTAAATATTAGTGTTAATAAGTTAATTAATAATCACTTTGAATCAATTATCTATAACTCATTTAAACTATTAAACTTCTGGCATCAACTATATTTAACTACTAAGAAAAATGAAACTAGAGTAATTGAAAGATTTAATAAATCTGCTGATTTATCAAGTAAATCCAATCAAAAGAACTACAACAAGTTACAAAATATTTCAAAAAAAGAAGATAAATTTAATAAAAATGTCTTTGAAAATGAAATGATTAGAATTGATCAAGAACTTAAACGAATTAATGAAGATACAAACAAAAATGTCCAAGTTACTCATGATCAATACTATGAATATTATATTGAAACAGAAACTGATGTTAAAAGACTTAAAAATATTTCAAACCATAAACTACAAGTTATTAATGATAACTTAAATTCAGTTATTAATACGATTAAAAATAATCAAGATAAATCAATAAGTAATCTTAATAAAGAATTTAATAAAGATAAAACTAGTCTTTTAACAAATATTATTTTAACTAAAAAAGAAATTGAGATTAACGTTGATAAAAATAACTCTAGATCAAACATTTTAATTTCTCGTTATAATAAAAATCGTATTAGTCATTTAAATAACATAAAAGCTAAACGAAATAGATATAATAAAGAAATTAGCGAACTTAATAATCAAAAAGATATATTATCTGCTGCTTATGATATTAAAGTGAAACGTAATTTAAAACGTACAAAAGCAACCATCAACGACTTTGAAATTAAGTTTAATTTAGATAAAGTTTATTTAAGAAAAGATAATAACAAAGAAATTAAAACTAATCGAAAGAAGTTAAAACAAGCGCTTAAATTCAAATCAAAACAAATAAGACGAAAGAAAAAGTAAGATTTAAAAATATAAATCTTACTTTTTCTTTCTTTTATTCTAAAAATTCAAATTCAAAGCCATAAACATTAACTGTATCACCATTACTAATGCCTTTTTCTCTTAGCATATCTTCAACACCTAATGTTCTTAATTGTTGAGTAAATCTTCTAACCCCTTCTTCTTCAGAGAAGTTAACACGGTTATAGTATAATTCAACGATTTCTCCTAAAACATAATATATGCCACCTTCATAGATAATTTCAATATTTATATTATCTTCTTTTAATTCATAAAGAGTATGTTTTTCTTCTTCTTTAATTAGTGGCGGAATATTATTAAGTTCTAATACTACTTTATCTAATAATTCATTAATACCTTTTTTATTGTAAGCTGAAATAATAAAGACTTCATCATTAATTTTTTCTT
>DURF01000112.1 GCA_012837395.1 Acholeplasma sp.
ATCCAAAAGAAGTTTTAAATAACATTCCTACTCCAAAACCATTTAATAAAGGATTTTTATCAAGAATTATTTCTCGTGTATTTAAATTATTAAATATTACAGAAACATCAAGAATTTTAGACAAAGTTAAAGACTTAGGTTTCAAATATTCAACTGTTGCTGGATTTACTATTTCATTTTCTGATATTAACGTATATTCAAGAAAAGAAGAGTTAATACATGAGGTTGAAGAAAAAATTAGTGAAATTGAAGAAAACTTTGACATGGGATTCATTAACGATGAAGAAAGAAGAAGTTTAGTAATTAGAGAATGGGAAGAAGCAAGCCGAATTGTTAAAGAAGAATTAACAAGCGAAATTGATCCAATGAACCACATTAGTATGATGATTAACTCGGGAGCACGTGGAAGTATTAACTCACTAGTTCAGTTATCAGGAATGCGTGGATTGATGTTAAATCCAAAAGGTGAAATTATTGAAGTTCCAGTTCAAGCATCATTTAGAGAAGGTTTAACCGTTTCTGAGTTCTTTAACTCAACTCACGGTGCGAGAAAAGGTTCTACTGATACAGCGCTTAAAACCGCTGAATCAGGTTACTTAACAAGAAGATTAGTAGACGTTTCACAAGAAGTTATTATTGTTGAAGATGATTCAGGATCAGACAAAGGTATAGTAGTTAAAGATATTATTGACAACGGTAAAGTTATTGTTCCACTTAAAAATAGAATTTTAGGTAGATATGTAAATAGACCAGTTATCAATCCAAAAACTAAAAAAGTAATCGTTGAAAGAAACGAAATGATTAATGAAGAATTAGCAGATGAAATTACTAACTTAGGAATAAAAGAAGTAGAAATTAGAAGTGTTTTAACATGTGACTCAGAAAACGGTGTATCAGCTAAATCATATGGTAGAAACCTTGCTACAAACACTCCTGTTGAAGTTGGAGATGCGGTTGGTGTAGTTGCTGCTCAATCAATTGGTGAGCCAGGAACTCAGTTAACGATGCGTACATTCCATACTGGTGGGGTAGCTGCAGCGGCAGATATTACCCAAGGGTTACCAAGAATTCAAGAATTATTTGAAGCTAGAAAACCAAAAGGTGAAGCTAAAATATCTGAAGTAAACGGTAAAGTAAAAGAAGTTAACCGTCAAAGAAATGGAACAACAGAAATTATTATCACTGAAGTTCCAAGAGCTGGTGGCGTATATGAATACTTTATTGATTTAGAAGATGAGCTTACAGTAAAAGAAAATGCTGTAGTTGAAAAAGACCAAAAATTAACTAAAGATGGTATCTTAAGTGAAGTTAAAGGTAGAATTACAGAAATAACTAAAACTAGTGATCACATCAAACTTGTTATTACACAAGAACGTGAAATAAAAGATTACAAATATACAATTGATCCAAATATCGATATATTAGTAAGAAAAGGTTCAACTGTTGAAGCTGGTCAAAAATTATCAATTGGTAACATTAATCCAAAAGAATTATTAAGAGTATTATCAACACAAGCAACCCAAGAATACATTTTAGAAGAAGTTCAAAAAGTATACTCATCACAAGAAGTAGAAATTAGTGATAAACATATCGAAATTATTATTCGTCAAATGTTTAGAAGAGTTTATATTGTCTTTGAAGGAGATACTGAATTATTACCAGGTTCAGAAGTATCACTTGCAGTCTTTAAACGTGCTGTAAAAGATGCGCTTGAAACAGGTGGTAGACTTCCAGTAGGTCGTCAAATTTTACTAGGTATTACAAGAGCGTCACTAAGAAGTGATTCATTCTTATCAGCTGCATCATTCCAAGAAACAACTAAGATTTTAACAGAAGCAGCAATCGAAGGTAAAGTTGATGAATTACACGGTCTAAAAGAAAACGTAATTATTGGTGGATTAATTCCAGCAGGTACAGGTATTTTACAAGATGAGTTCTTCCATTATGATGCTCCAGAAGAATCATATGAAGAAGAAGATTATGATTACTAATAAAGTTTAACAAAAGAGGAAGTTCCAATTGGAACTTCCTTTTGTCTATCGGAGTAGGTAGGTTTCATATTTGAAAAAGTTATACTAAAAACCGAATATTTATAAAATTCGGGTAACGGGCCGAATATAGAAATTTTGAAATACTGACATATTATAAAAAAAGACACATTAATAAATGTGTTTATAATTGAAAAAAACGACTTTAATAGTAATATTAAGGTCGTTTTCTCTTATTTTGCTTTAAAACAGCAAAAATATGATAAAATAATAAGGCTTAGAGTTATAAGCAAAAGAGAGAAAATATGAGGTGACATAAGTGGACTTATTTACAAAAGCTTTTAAATATGACACAGCAAAAAAAGCAAAAGAAGGTGGGTATTACCCATACTTCCATGAACTAACAACAAAACAAGATGTAGTTGTAGAAATGGAAGGTCAAAAAGTTATTATGATTGGATCAAATAACTATTTAGGACTAACATCACATCCCGAAGTTATTAAAGCATCAGTTGATGCTACTAATAAGTATGGAACAGGTGTTAGTGGTTCTAGGTTTTTAAATGGAACGCTTGATTTACACAAAGAATTAGAAAAAGAATTAGCAGATTTTTTAGGTAAAGAAGATGCGACAATCTTCTCAACAGGCTACCAAGCTAATTTAGGTTTTATTTCTGCAATAGCTGGAAGAAATGATATTATTTTTAGTGATAAAGAAAATCATGCAAGTATTTATGATGGAATTAAACTAAGTTATGCTGAAATGGTACGTTTTGAACATAGTGATATGATAGACTTAGAAGAAAAGTTAAAAAAAGCAGATCCTAAAAAAGGAAAACTAATCGTAACTGATGGTGTTTTTAGTATGGGAGGCGATGTATGTAACTTACCAGAATTAGTAAAATTAGCTAAAAAATATAACGCAAGACTAATGGTTGATGATGCTCACGGTCTAGGTGTTATGGGTAAAACTGGAAGAGGAACAGCTGAACATTTTGATTTAATGGACGAAGTTGATATTGTTATGGGG
>DURF01000113.1 GCA_012837395.1 Acholeplasma sp.
ACTAATAAATCCATTGCTGCAACAGTTTTTCCATCTTCATTTAACTTCATGTAAAATGCTTTAATATCTTTTGGCCAATCTGTTACAAACACAGGAGCATCAAAGTGTTCTTCAGTTAAGTATTTTTCATGTTCTGTCGCTAAATCTCCACCATGTTCTGGTTTAATTTCGAATTTCTTTTTAGAATTTAATAAAATATCGATTGCTTCTTTGTGGGTAATTCTAATAAAATCTTTATTTAGAACAATATCCAATCTTTCTTTTAATCCTTTATCAACAAACTTGTTGAAGAATTCCATTTCTTCTGGAAGTTTGTCATAAACATATTTAATAATATATTTAACCATTGCCTCAGCAACATCCATGTTATCTTTTAAATCAGCAAATGCCATTTCAGGTTCAATCATCCAAAACTCACTAGCATGTCTTTGTGTATGGGATTTTTCGGCTCTAAATGTTGGTCCAAATGTATAGATGTTACGAAATGCCATTGCGTATGCTTCACCATGTAATTGTCCAGTTACTGTAAGGTATGCTTGTTTACTAAAAAAGTCTTTTTTAAAGTCAACATTACCTTCTTTGTCTTTTGGAACATTATTTAAAGGCATTGTTGTTACATTAAACATTTGGCCTGCCCCTTCACCATCATTACCTGTAATGATTGGTGTATGAGTATAGACAAAACCTTGGTTTTGGAAAAACTCATGTACCGCCATAGCAGCAACACTTCTTAATCTAAAGACAGCCTGGAAAAGGTTTGTTCTAGGTCTTAGGTGAGCCACTTCTCTTAAAAACTCTCTTGTGTGTCTTTTTGGTTGGATTGGATAATTTGTTGGTGAATCACCAAGTAATAAAACCTGGCTTGCTTTAATTTCAAAAGGTTGTTTTAAATTAGGCGTTAATACTAATTTACCTTTTACTAAAACACTACTTCCAACTCGATATTTTTGCACTTCTTTAAAGTTTTCTAAACTTGACTCATAAACAACTTGTACACTTTGGAAAAATGATCCATCATGAAAATCTAAAAACCCAAACTCTTTTTGAGCACGGTTATTTCTTAACCAACCTTTAAGTTCTACTTCTTTTTCAACGTAATCATTTGTATTACGATATAAATTCTTAACTGTAAGCATAAAAAAAATTCCTCCTTAATATTTTTAATATACAATAAGGACGAATTACTTAATCCGCGGTGCCACCTTAATTTTAGATAAACTAACACTTAATTTCGCTTTTAACGCAAGCATACGGTTGATTCTACTCGTTTTATACTTTCTTTCAACTCTCAGAAATGTTCTTCATTAAAAGTTTTATATTAGGCTTACACCTTCCCTAACTCGCTTTAATAAAATCAATTAACTACTCTTTTCTTCATCGATTTATTAAATTATATAACTAACTTAGATAAAAGTCAATTATAGGTGATTTTAAACCACATGTTTTTTAACTATTTTCTTCATTTTCTGTTTCATTTATGAAATTTTATGGTATTATATAGGTGATGAACAAAGTATAATGTAAAGCGAAAGAGTGAGGATTGCCGTCCCCGCTCTTTCTTTTTCTAGCAGCCATAAGACCGCTAAAATTAGACAAAGAATAACTAAGTATTCCGTAAGCTAACATCCTTTCCTAAAGTTCATCAAAACCTCCTTTGAAATTTTGATCAATTGTCCATCTCTTCCCTAGTTTCACAAACTATTTCTATTGGTCTATACTATATTAGTAAAATGTACTCAT
>DURF01000114.1 GCA_012837395.1 Acholeplasma sp.
AAGTTGGTAATTTAAAACTAGGTAATTTAAAACCAGGTGAATATATTACTTTTAAAAAGGAGGAATTACATGATTGAACTAATGTTTTTAATTGATGATTATATTGATGAAATTAAAGAAACTAAATTATATAAAGATTATTATAGTAAAACTATGTTAGTTGAAACTAAATATAAAAAACAAAAACAAGAATTAATTGATTTAAAAATAAAGTTTGATGAAGTAATGAAAGTAGGTAAATTTCATCCTGACTTTAGTGATGTGGCTAAAGAGTACCAAAGAGTTAGAACGCTTTATTATCAAAATGAAGATATATTATTACAAAGAAAGTTAGAAAAGAAGTTACAAGATACAATTAATAACTTTATTAAAACTATAACAAATAAAATATCAGACTATATACCAACTCTAAATGAACTTGGGTTTATTGAAAAGAAAAAAGGAGGTCCTACTTGTGGAAGTTGCTAGAATGTCATATATTGTATATTACAAAGGAAATGGTGTTTTAAAAAGACTTGAAAAAATGCCAGTTAATATTGCATATACATCAGAAAAATTAAATTACACAATATTTTATGGCGAACTAAGACAAGAAAAGAATTATTTTAATCAATTAAAAAATATTAAAGGATTTCTAAAATTAGAACAATCAAATATGTTTGATGAAGAATTAAACTTTACTTTAAATAGAGATAGCAAATAAATATTGGGCCAGATTTCAATAATGAAGTCTGGCCTATTTTGTTATAAATTTGAAAAAGGTCGAATTAAAACTTGTGTAATAATTAAATGGAGAAATTAAAGCCTTATTTTTAATGTTTTATTAACTGTTAAGCAAAAAGGCTTGACATCTGTTTTTTAATATGTATAATATAAGAAGTAAATTAGAAGAAAGAGAGTGAAATAAATGGCAGTTAAAATTAGATTGCAACGTTATGGTGCAAAGAAAAAACCATTTTACCGTGTAGTAGCTAGTGAATCAAGATCACCAAGAGATGGTCGTTTCTTAGAAATTATTGGTACATATGATCCATTAACAGATAATGTTAATGTTGATGCGGAAAAAATTGAAAAGTGGTTATCAAATGGTGCAAAACCAACTGATACAGTAAAGAGCTTATTTAAAAAATACAAAGTATTAGACAAATAATAAAGGGGGGTAAAGAAAATGGCAGTAAATTTTGAAATGTTAATTAAAAACATAATTAAGCCATTAGTAATGAACCCTGATGATGTTGTTGTTAAAATCTTAGATGAAGATGATAAAAACGTTACTATTCAAGTAATTGTACATAGTGATGATTTAGGACGTGTTATTGGAAGAGGCGGAAGAATTGCAAGCGCAATTAGGACAATTGTTTATGCAGGTGCCGCTAAAGAAAATAAACGTGTTCAAATTGATATTGATTCATATTAATTATGTATGAGATCGGTTTAATTACAACAACTCATGGCATTAAGGGCGAAGTTAAAGTTAGAAATTTAAGTGACTTTGAAAGATTTAATAAAGGAGATCTAGTCTATATTATTTATAATAAAGAGAAGATCAATTTAGAAATTGAAAATGTTCGAAGTCAAGCTAAAAACTTAATTGTTAAATTTAAAGAGTTTAATAATATTAACGAAGTTATTAATTATAAAGGTTTAATTATTTATAGTAATGAAAGAGCAGAACTTTTAGAAAATGAGTTTTATTATGAAGACTTATATGACTTAAAAGTTTATGATAATTTAAACAACTACTTAGGAACTGTTAATGAGGTAATGGAATTACCACATGGAGAAGTCTTAGTAGTTATTAATAAAGAGTCTAATATAAGACACTTAATACCTTTTGTTGATGTGTTTATTGTTTGTGTTGATGATGAAAAAATTATTATAAGACCAATTGAGGGATTATTATGATTATTGATATTGTTACAATTTTTCCAAACTTTTTTAATGAGTTTTTAGAAACATCAATTGTTAAAAGAGCAATTGCAAAAGAAAGTGTTACAATTAATATTCATGACTTAAGAGAATACAGTAACAATAAACATAAACAAATTGATGACACACCTTATGGTGGCGGAGTTGGAATGGTAATGACATTTCCACCATTTTATGAGTTAATAACAAAGTTAAAACAACCCTTTTCTAAAGTTATATTTCTAACCCCACAAGGAAATGTTTTCAATCAAAATCAAGCAGTTGATTTATCAAAGGAAAAACATTTAATACTACTTTGTGGTCATTATGAAGGTGTTGATGCTAGAGTACTAGAACTAGTTGATTATGAAATATCAATTGGTGATTATGTATTAACTGGTGGTGAAATACCAGCAATGATTTTATCAGATGCGATTGTTAGATTATTACCTGGGGTAATTATGGAAGAATCACATCAAAGTGATTCATTATCAAATGATAGATTAAAATATCCACAATATACAAAACCAGAAGAGTATAAGGGATACATTGTTCCAGAAGTATTAGTTAGTGGTCATCATGGTAATATTGAAAAGTATCGTGAATTAATGGCTATAAAAACTACGATGGAAAAAAGACCGGATTTAATTGAAAAAACTCCTTTAACTGAAAAGGAAGTTAAAATTTTAGAAGAAAATAAATAAAAGAACTTTGTTCCGCTAAGTAGATCTTATGAGCAAAGCAAAAGAAAGAGGAAATATTATGTCAAAACTAAAAGGACAAGACTTACTTAATAAAGTAACAGAATCTTATTTAAAAGACGTGCCAGAATTTCAAGCTGGTGATAACGTACAAGTAAACGTTAAAATTAAAGAAGGAAACCGCGAAAGAATCCAAATGTTTGAAGGTTTAGTAATCAAACGTCAAGGTGGCGGAATTTCAGAAACATTTACAGTACGTAAAGTATCATATGGTGTAGGTGTAGAAAGAACTTTCCCAATTCATGCGCCAACAATCGATAGTATTGTTGTTACAAGAAGAGGTAAAGTAAGAAGAGCTAAATTATTCTACATTAGAACACTTTCAGCCAAAGCTGCACGTATTAAAGAAAAAAGATAATAAACAAAGTAAAATAGCCAACAATTGTTGGTTATTTTTTTGCAATATTAAAATTAATATGAGAGATTAATAAAATGCATTATAAACATCTCTTCTATTAGAAATAAATAGGAAGAAAAAAAGAGATGGCCAAAAGCCATCTCTAATAATTTAAGTTAATCTTCAAATATCCAAGGATTAACTGTTACAGTTTCACTTTCATGCATTAACTGTGAAACAGGACATCTATAATGAGCCTCTTCAACAAATGGTGTCATCTCTTCAATAGTCATCCCCTTAACTTCAATAAAAGCATCCACTTGGAAGAAAAATCTTCTATCAGTTTGATTTCTTTTAAAGTATACATCAACTCTAACTTCAGTTTCATTATTTAGTTTTCTTGCTCTTAAGATTGATTGAAGTGTTGAATTAAGGCAAGTTGAATAACTAAGAGCTAATAACTCTTCCGGATTAGTACCAAGTCTTTCTTTACCATGAATTGAAGCTATTGGAACAACCATTCCATCTTTAATATATGCTTTACCATTTCCACCGTCTTTATTAACAGCAGTTGTTTTAAATAAATAATCTTTTTGCATGCTTAATCACTCCTTTACTACATTTTACATCTTATATACTAAATAAATCAAAGCATATAAACTAAATAATGTATGGATTAAGATAAATAAAGTAGTAAATTAAATTTATAAGTTAAAATAATTATCTTAAAAAAAGTAATTTTTGTGATGGTCCTTGAAGAGCAACTATATTTATGGTAAAATTAATACTAGGTATAAAAGGGGTGATTCTATGAGTAATAACGCAACAATTTATGATGTTGCTGGTGCGGCTGGTGTTAGTTTAGCCACAGTCTCAAGGGTTTTAAATAATCCGGAAAAAGTTAAAAAAGAAACAAGAGAAAGAGTATTAAAGGTTATTAAGGAATTAGGTTACCGTCCAAACGTTATTGCTCGTGGTTTAGCAAGCCGCAAAACAACTACAATTGGCGCTATAGTTTCTGATATGACTAGATCTTCTATCGCAGAAATGTTAGGGGGCATTAGCGATATTGCCGATAAATATAAATACTCAATAAAATTATTTACGATAACTGAAGATACAGATATTGAAGATGCGCTACAAAATATAGTTGCTGAACAAGTTGATGGAATTCTTTATTTAAATGATGAATTAACAGATGAAGAAGTAGATGTTGTTAAAAGAGTTTTAACAAGCAATCAAATTCCATTTGTGTTTGCTAATGTTGCATCGCCTGATGAATCAGTTCCTGCAGTAAGTATTGATTACAGAAAAGCTAGTTATGAAATAACAAAACTTTTAATTGATCATGATGCCAAAGATATTTATATGTTATCAACAAGAAGAAGATATTCAACTAATAACTTAAAAGAAGATGGATATACTAAAGCGATGGAAGATGCAAAACTAGAACCAAAGATATTTAGAACTAGTGGTGATACAAAGATTAACAGACCACACTTTGAATCATTCTTTGATGATAAAAATGTTGATGCCGCAATTGGCGTTAGAGACTCAATTGCTGTATCATTTATGAATAGTGCTATTGAACATGGTAAAGATGTTCCTAATGATTTAGTTATTGCAGGATTCCAAAATACTAAGTATGCTGAACTTGCAAGACCAAGACTAACTTCAATTGATATTCCAGTATATGATATTGGGGCAGTATCAATGCGACTATTAACCAAAATGATGCAAAAAGAAGAAGTGGAAGAAACAAGAATTATTTTACCACATCAAATTGTATACCGTGAATCAACTAAAAATGAATAAATCAATGAACTATTAAAGTAGAAACTAGTAAACCTAAAATAGAGATCTTATGATGGTGTAACATAAGAAGAAAACTAGAATCGAAATACAAATAGGGAGATTACTTAAACTTTCAAGGGCTAGAATATAAATATCTAGAACTAAGGTGGTACCGCGTATTTCATACGTCCTTAGATAACTAAGGGCGTATTTTATTTTTAAAAATTAAACGAGGAGATAAACTATTATGAAATTATATGATGAATTAATATGGAGAAATTTAATAAAAGATGTATCGGATGAAGAAAAAGCGAAAGATCATTTAAATAACAACAAGGTAAGATTTTACTGTGGCTTTGATCCAACTGGAGAATCTTTAACTGTCGGACATTTAGTCCAAATTGTTAGAATGAAATTACTACAAGACCATGGTCACACCCCAGTTGTATTAATTGGAGGGGCAACCGGTCTTATTGGTGATCCAAGACAAACCTCAGAAAGAGAATTATTAACATTAGATCAATCACTTAAAAACGCAGAATTAATTAAAACTCAAATTACTAGATTTTTAAAACCTGAAAATACAATTTATGTTAATAATAACGACTGGATTAAAAAAATCGATATGATTACATTTTTAAGAGACTATGGTAAAAACTTTAATATAAACTACATGTTAGCTAAAGAAAATGTTCAATCAAGACTTGAAACAGGAATTTCATATACAGAATTTTCTTATATGTTAATCCAAGCGATTGACTTTTTAAATCTTTATAAAAATATGGACGTTAAAATTCAATTTGGTGGCTCTGACCAATGGGGTAATATTACAACCGGACTTGAACTAATTAGAAAAGAATTAGGAAAAAATGAAGCTGTTGGTCTATCATCACCACTTTTATTAAAATCTGATGGAGAAAAATTTGGTAAAAGTGAAGGTGGAGCAATCTGGCTTGATAGTGAACTTACAACACCTTATGAGTTATACCAATACTTCTTAAATACAAGAGATATTGATACACCAAACTACTTAAAAGCATTAACACTTTTAAGTGTTGATGAAATTATTAGATTAGAAAAAACAATCAAAGATGCTCCAGAAAAAAGAGAAGCTCAAAAAGTACTTGCAAGTGAAGTTGTTAAGTTTGTTCATGGAAATGAGGCTTTAAAAGAAGCTGAACTAGTAACAGATGCGCTTTTTACTGGTAATTTTGATGAGTTAAATGAAAACTCATTTAAAGGTCTCGCTAAAGTGTTAGATACAGCAAATGTCGAAGAAGACTCACTCTTAGTTCATGCATTAGTAGAATCTAAAGCAGCAAGTTCAAACCGTGAAGCACGTGAGTTTATTAAAAACGGTGCGATATCTTTAAACGGTAATAAAGTAACTGATGTTAACTATAAAATAAATAAAGATGAAACATATTTTAAAAAATATATTATAGTTAAAAGAGGAAAAAGACATAATAGTCTTTTAATAGTAAAATAGTATGGATGTAATATTATATAATCCCTTATCGCGAAACGGTAATAATAAAAGGATAGTAAATAAACTAGTAAAAAAGTTAAATAAAAAAAATATTGAATCAGAAGTTATAGATTTAACAAAAGTTGATAATGTCACTGATTTTTTAGAAAAGCATGAATATGCTAAAAGATTTATTATTATTGGTGGTGATGGCACTTTAAATGTAT
>DURF01000115.1 GCA_012837395.1 Acholeplasma sp.
AATAAAAAGAGGACTTTATCAAGCAAAAGATAAAACCCTAATTAATGCTGATTTAAATGCAGCATTAAATATAATAAGAAAAAGTAAACCCGAATTTGAAGTAGGGCATAGAGGTTTGAGCACGCCTTGTAGGACTTATTTAAGTTAGCTTAGATAAGTTATCTATTAAAGAAACTAGCTAAAGCTAGTTAAAGGGAAAATTTATTTTCCTGTTTGTTCTTATCTAAGAAAGTCCTTCTTATCTATATTATAATGAAACATTAATAAATAGTGATTACTATCTAATACTCATAATCTATTTTCCTGTTTGTTCTTTATCTTTATATTCAATATTTGAATAGTTAAGAAATGCCGCAAATACTTTTTTAGTAATTTTAGCATCATCCTTAGCATCATGAGTTTGTTTAATTGACTCATCATAATATGTTTCATATGCTTTAAATAAACCTAAGTCGTTTCTTAAATTAAAGTAGTCTTTATGTAATTTTAATAAATCAACAAAGTCTAATTCGTTTGTTAGTGGTTTAAGTTTATAAATCTTATACCCATAATTTAGGGCTTGAATATCATTTTTTCCCCATACTACTATTTTAGGATTATATTTTTTTATTAAAGCTTTCATTTCATTATAAAAAGATATAAATGGTATTTTAGTTTGATTATAGCTTGTAATATCTAATTTTAAAAACTTAATTGTCCTACGATTGATATTTTTTTGTATTTTTGTTTTAACATAATTACCATTTTTATCAATAGTTTTACCGTTTTTATCTACTAAAAAATATCCGTATTGAACAATTTCTGGAATAAAATCTTTTTGTCTGTAAAATGGAATTGTCATTTCTAAATCTAGAAACATATAATAATCGTTACTTTCTAAAAACCCAATCATATCTTGTTTTAATTGGTTGTGGTCATATATAGTAACTTTATTCTTATAATTTTCAATTAAATTAAAGTGAGAAACTTCATACGCTTTTCTTTGATCGATTCTTTTTGTTTTTCCTGATACAGCAAAATCAACAATAACATCTTTAGTTAAATGATCTAAAAAAAGTTTGGAGAGTCGGTTTGTTAAATAAAAATCAACTAGTTGATTACCTATAATACAACTAAATGTTTGTTTTTTATAATTTACTTTTTTAACTATTAGTTTCATTTATTTAACACCTCCTTTAAATTTTTAATAACTGAAATAGGTATACCTATTTCTTGCAATGCTTCTTCTGATGCATTTTTAATTTCTTCAAGGTTTTTAAACTCTTTTAAAAGCCTTTGTTTTCGAACCTTGCCAAGACCTTCAACATCATCTAAAACACTTCGATAAGCAACCTTGTTTCTTACATTACGGTGAAATGTAATAGCATAACGGTGAACTTCTTCCGATATTTTAAATAACAAGTTATATACATCATTATATTCTTTAATTGGTATTTCTTTATCTAACAATACTAATGATTCAAGTTCATGCTTTTTGTTTTTCTTTAGTCCAGCAACTAAAATATTTAAATTAAGTTCTTTTAATACATCAGACGCTACTTTAAGATGACCTAGTCCACCATCGATTAAAATTAAATCTGGTTTGTTAATTTTATCGATTAAAACTCGCTGATATCTTCTATATATTACTTCTCTTAAACTTTGGTAATCATCGTTTGTTGTAGTTTTTAAATGGAATTTTCGGTATAATTTTTTATTAAAGTTGCCGTTTTCATAAACAACCATTGCGGAAATTGGTGCTGTACCAAATAGTTGTGAGTTATCAAAAGTTTCAATTAAATTTAAACTATCAAGATTTAATAAATCTTTTAATTGTTCTAAAGCTTCCATTGTTTTTTCGTGTTTATTTCTATATAAATTATAATAGTTTTCTAAGTCATGTTTTGCATTTTTAGTTGCTAGTACAACTATTTTTCGCTTATCACCCTTCTTAGGTATAAAAGCGCCTTTAAAGTCGATTAGATGCTCAATATTAAAGGTGTTATCAAATAATATTTCATCAGGGAAATGTCCTTGATAAAATTGGTTTAAATAGTTTAATAAAAAGGTTTGCGGGTCTCCAACGTATGAAAAAACTCGTTGGTGTTGATCAATTATTTTACCACTTCTCATAAATAATATTTGAATCGCTATATCATCATCATTGTTTGCATAGCCGATAACATCACGGTCTTTATAATCGTTTAAACTAATTATTTGTTTTTCAGTTGTTTTTTGGATATGTTCTAATTGATCTCTAATAACTGCAGCTCGTTCATACATCATTAACGAACTATATTTATTCATCGCTTCTTTTAAAGCATCAACTACTTCTTTAATATCTCCTTTTAAAAATTTCGTAATTACTTGAACTTGTTTTTGATAATTGTTAGATATGTCTGATTCAATTTGATTTCCTATCTCTTCATAGAAGTTTGGAATTGGTTCAACTCGCTCCATCGGGAATAACAATTGTAATAAACGTGCCGTTTCTCTAGCACTTCTTACATTTGGATATGGTCCAAAAAGTCTTCCCTTAACATTTTTAGTTCTAACAACTTTAATTTCTGGTGGTGTAGTTTTAGTAATTTCTATATATGGATATGTTTTATCATCCATAAAGACAACATTATATTTTGGGCGGTATTCTTTAATTAAATTTAATTCTAAGATTAAAGATTCTTGTTCGCTATTTGTTATGACTAATTCAAAGTCTTTAATTTCGCTAACAAGTTTTGTAGTTTTAATATTATGTGCACCAACGAAATATGATCTAACACGTGATTTTAAGTTTTTAGCTTTACCAACATAAATTACAGTGTTATTTTTATCTTTCATTAAATAACATCCTGGTTTATCAGGTAAATATTTTAATTTTTCTTTTACTTTCATTACTATCACCACTTAAATATTATATCATTACTAAAGAAAAAAGGGATAACCCCTTTTTATTTAGTAAATTCTATTTCTACTTTATCATTTAAAATTTCTTCTAATGCAATACCTACACTTTTAATGCATTTGGCATCTTCAACAATTAAATCCTTGGAATCTATTATTTCAGCAACTTTACTTGCTACATAAACTAGTTTGTATTTAGAATCTATCTTTCCTAATAATTTGTCAATTGAGGGATATCTCATTCCATCTTTATTTTTCATATATTTCAATCCTCCTCTAACATCTTTAAATAATTATGAATTGAACGTTGTGTTTTAGCATGTTCAGCTCTAATTATTGCCATTATTCTTTCTGCTGCATTTGTAACTTCATCATTAACAACAATATAATCATATTTATGTGCTAATAAAAATTCTTTTTCAGCTTTATTAATTCTTTCTCTAATTTTTTCATCACTTTCAGTTCCTCGTTTTGTTAAACGATCATATAGAGCTTTTTTCCCTGGTGGAACAATAAATATGAAAACTGCATCTTTAATCTGCTTTCGAATTTGCAGTGCTCCTTCAACTTCAATTTCTAAAACAACTTCCTTGCCTTGGGCAATTTTTTCTTCAATAATTTCTTTTGGAGTTCCATAATAATTACCTACAAATTCAGCCCATTCAAGAAATTTATTTTCTTCAATCATTTTTTCAAATGTTTTTCGATCAACAAAATAATAATCCTCGCCATCTACTTCACCAGTTCTTGGAGGTCTTGTTGTCATTGAGATTGAATATTCCAAATGGTGATTTGGTAGCTCAAAAAGTGCTCGACGGACTGTTCCTTTCCCTACTCCTGAAGGCCCAGAAATTACTACCAGTAAGCCTTTTTCATTAAGTTTCATCCGTTTCACCTCGTGTTTTCATTTTGTTTTCTTTTATCATTATATCGCATAACTATCAATTAGTAAATAGAAATGTTAATTATTTATGTTATAATTTAATTGGTGATTAGATGGCTATAGATGGCTTTTTTATAAAAAAATTAACTGAAGAGATAAAAAACGATGTTTTAAATAATCGTTTAGAAAAAATATCGCAAATTTCAAGTGATATTTTTTCCTTTAGTTTTTATTATCAAGGTAAAAGAAAATATTTAAATTTTAAACTAAAACCGCCTATGCCAAGTTTTTTTATAACAAATGATTTAATATCTAATGAATCATTAAATTCAACCTTTTTAAATACGTTAAAACGCAATATAGAAGGTGCCATATTAACAAACATTAATCAACACTTAAATGACCGTGTTGTTATCTTTGAATTTAGTGGCGTTGATATTATTAAGGGTCGTATTAATAAGCAAGTAGTTATTGAATTAATGGGTAGATATAATAATATGATTATTTTAGAAGATGGTGTTATTATAGACGCTTTTATAAAAAATATTTCTACTAATAATAGAAGTATTGTTAATAAAGCTGTTTATGAGTTCTTCCCAAGTGACAAACTAAACTTTAGTCTAGATGCATATAGATTGGTTGATTCACATAACTATCTTTCTAAACACTATTTAGGTATATCACCACTTCTATCAAACTATTTATATAATAATCCCATTGATATATTTAATATCCAAAATAACCCAACTATTAATTTAGATAATAATAAGTTTTATTGGTTTGATCTTTTTGAAAATAGTGTTAACAAAATTCATTTCAACTCATTGTCTGAACTTATATCAAGCAAAATTGAAAGTAAAGAAATCTCAAAAGAAAAATATGAAAACTTTATTAATAAATCATTACAAATCTATGAAACTAGGTCCATAAAGTTAAAGGAACGTTTAAGTAATTATCAAAATGATTTAACACTAAGTGAGTATGGTAACTACATTTATAGTAGTGGATTAAATTTAAGTGAAAAACATAGTGAAATTACTACTTATGATAATAAAACAATAAAGTTAGACGTTAATAAAACATTAAGTGAGAATGCTCAAATTTTTTATAAAAAATATGAAAAAGCGAAACGTGCTATTACTCATCTTGAAAAACAAATTATCGAAAATGAAAATTATTACAATTTATTTGAAGATTTCAAATACGAATTGATTAATACAACACATGATTTTAAAGATTTAGAAATTGCTTTAAAGCCTTTTGGATTTAAAACAAAAAATAAACCTAATAAAAAAAGAAGTAACAAACAAAGTTATTTAAAAATTGAATATTTAGGAAATGTTTTCTATATTGGTAGAAACAGTAAAGAAAATGCTATTGTAACCCATGAAATTAGTAATAGAAATGATTACTGGTTTCATATAAAAGATGCTCCAGGAAGCCATGTTTTAATGAAAGGTGAATTAAGTGATGATACTTTAAAGTTTGGAGCAATGCTTGCTGCAAAATATTCAAAAGAGAAAGATAATCCCATAGTTACTATTAACTATACCCAAATAAAGTATTTGAAAAAAATTCCCAAAATGCCACTATCACAAGTAATTCTCACAAAATATCAAACTATCAATATTAAAGTTGATAATGAGTTAATTAATAGAGTTTTTATAGCAAACAAGTTGAAATAGTTAATAATTAATTATATTATAAGTGTAGTAATGAAAGGGAGGATATTATAATGAAATATAAATTACCAGAATTAGGTTATGCTTATGATGCACTAGAGCCATTTATTGACGCTAGAACAATGGAAATTCACCATACAAAACATCACCAAGCATACGTGAATAATTTAAATGCTGCGTTAGAAAAACATCCTGAATTTGATGTTAAATTAGAAGACTTTTTAAAAGATTTAACCTTAGTTCCAGAAGATATTAGAACTGCAGTAAGAAATAATGGTGGTGGACATTTTAACCACGCATTTTTCTGGCCATTATTAAAAGTAAATAATGGAAAAGGACCAAAAGGTGCTTTATTAAATGCAATCAATGACGCATTTGGAAGTTTTGATAACTTTAAAGCTGAATTTGCTAAAGCAGCAGGAACTCGTTTTGGAAGTGGCTGGGCTTGGTTAATTGTTAATAATGATAATAAATTAGTTGTTACTTCTACACCAAATCAAGATACACCATTAAGTGAAGGTCGTCCTATTTTAGGTTTAGATGTTTGGGAACATGCATATTATTTAAACTATCAAAATAGAAGACCCGATTATGTAAGTGCATTTTTCCAAGTTGTCAATTGGGATGCAGTTGCAAAATTATTTGAAAATAAATAATCTAATTATTACGTTTTAAAAAAAGAGGATTCCACAAATTGTGGTTTCCTCTTTTTTATTTACTTTAATTTAATTTTTCTTCTGTTTCAATTACTGCATAATCTCCATCATGTCTTTTATATAAAACATTAGTTCTTTTTGTATTTACATCTAAATAGACAAAGAAATCATGATCTGATAATTCCATTTGCATAATTGCTTCTTCTTTAGTCATTGGAGCAAGTTCAATTTTCTTATTTTTTACTAAAGTGGTTGCTTTCATTTCTTTTTCTAAAGCTAGTGCATCAAACTCAGTACTAAACACTTCTTTAATTCCAGTTTTTTCTAAGTGTGATCTTAACTTATCACGGTTTTTCTTAATTTGTGCTACTAATTTATCAATTGATAAATCAATGGCCGCATACATATCAGGCTCTTGAACTTCTGCTCTAATATGTTGCTTGCCTGCAAAAACAGTTACTTCTACTTTATGATGATCTGGATATACTTTAGTTACAACACGTATTTTACTTATTGTATCTTCACCAAAAAGTTTTATTACTTTTTGCAATTTATCCTCAGCATATTTTTTTATTGCTTCGGTTGGAACAAAATTATTTTTACCAATTACTTCAATCATCATTATTATTTCCTCCTTTGAGTTGATTTTTTAAAGTAATAATAAATATGTCAGACATATTTAGTAAATTAAGTTTACTATAAACATCATCATCAATGGTATCAAAATACATTATTATTTTGTCTTTAAAGTTTTTTAAATAATAAATATAATAAGGTTTTAAAAAACTTGCCATCGCATCACTACTTTTATAATCATCAAATAGTGTGTTTATATATAGTAAATAGTTATTTGTTGGAACAACATCAAAACTTTGAATGAAAATATATTTAGAAAAGCATAGATCACATATATTATGTTTACTCAGTTTAAATATATTTTTATAGTTAATAACTTTGTTTATTAATTTTTTGCACTCTGCACAATACATTTATATCACCTATTATATAATAGGAGATTTTAGTCGTTTTTACTTTCTTTAATTATTTTATCAATTAAATGAGCAGGAACTTCATCGTATCTTATAAATTCTCTTGTAAATACACCACTACCTTGTGTCATCGCTTTTAAGTCAATTACATATTTTGTAACTTCAACTTCTGGAACTTCCGCGGTTATTAATTGATAACCTTCTTCTTGATCCATTCCTAAAATACGTCCACGACGTTTATTTAAATCGCCCATTATATCACCAACATATTCATCCTTAATTCTTACAGCAATTTTTAAGATTGGTTCAAGAATGGTTGCTTGTGCATTTGGAACAGCGTTTCTAAATGCTAATGAAGCAGCTAGTTTAAATGAAATCTCATTTGAATCAACATCGTGATATGATCCATCAAAAAGAGTTGCTCTAACGTTTATAACTGGATAACCTGCTAAAGGTCCTCTATCAAAGGTTTCTAGTAATCCTTTTTCAACTGCTGGGAAGTATCCTTTTGGAACTGCTCCACCAACAACTTCAGATTCAAATTCAAAACCTTCTTCATTAGGTTCAAACCTAATAAAGACATGTCCGTATTGACCTGCTCCACCTGATTGTTTACGGTGTTTTCCTTCACCAATTGCTTGTTTTTTAATAGTTTCTCGGTAACTTATTTTTTGATCTATAAGATTAACATCTACTTTATATAAGTTTTTAAGTTTTTCGATAATATAATTTAAGTGGCTCATACCTTGTCCACCTAATAACAATTGAGAAGTTTCTCTATTTCTCTTAATTTCAAAAGTTGGATCTTCAAGTGCAATTCTTTGTAGTGCGGTTGATATCTTATCTTCGTCTGCGCGGTTTTTTGGTTCAACAGCAATATAAATTACTGGCGAGACATGAGGTACTGGATTAAATTTAATTGGTGATTTTGGATCAGCGAGTGAATCACCTGTATTAAAATCTAATTTAGTTACAGCACAAATATCACCTGCGTTAAAGACGCTTTGGTCTATTTCTTCTTTACCTCGCATTGTCATTATACTGCTAACTCGTTTAGTATCATTAGTAGATGTATTTATAATATCAACACCTGATTTTAAAGTTCCTGAATTAATTTTAACAAAGTTAATTGTTCCTAAAAATGGATCAACTATTGTTTTGAATATATAACCTGAAAATGGTTCATCATTAATTGTTCTTCTATCTTCAATTAAATTCTTTTTAATATTAATTCCTTTTAGCGGTTCTAATTCGTTTGGTGCAGGTAGGTAATCAACTAACATATCTAGCATTGTACTAATACCAACATTTTTAGTTGCACTACCAACTAAGACTGGTGTTAATTCACCATTCATAATTCCAACTCTTAAACCTTTTTTAATTTTTTCTTCTGGTAGTGTTCCTGTTTCAAAATATAAATCTAGTAATTCTTCACTAGTTTCTGCAACACCTTCCATTACTTTTTCTCTAAGTTCAGCAGCTTTTGGTTTATTATCATCCCAAACTTCGCCATCTTTACCAATAACACCTTCATAAATTCTAGCTTTATTTTCAACAACGTTAATAAATCCATCAAACTTTTCATCTTTTCCAACTGGCCATGTTAATGGAACAGCTCTTTTACCTAATTTTTCTCTTATGTCTTCTAAAACTCTATTAAAGTCAATGTTAGGTAAATCCATTTTATTAACAAAAAGAATTGCTGGAATATGTCTTTTTCTTATTTCCTTCCAAACTCTTTCAGTTCCAACTTCAACCCCTTTAGTAGCATCAATTACGATAACTGCTCCTTTTACTACTTCAAGAGCTTGATTTAAGTCACCAACAAATTCATCTCCGCCTGGTAGGTCTAAAATATTTAGCTTGTGTTCTTTCCATTCTATTGGAATTAATGTCATAGAATAGCTACTACCTTTATTTTTTTCTTCAACTGTAAAGTCTGAAACAGTATTCTTTTTTTCTATTTCCCCCTTAACCCTTGTTGTACCTGATGCGAATAGTATTGATTCAGTTAAACTAGTTTTACCAGTTCCAAGGTGACCAATAACCGCAATGTTACGTATTTTGTCTGTCGTGTAATCCTTCATAACGCCCTCCTGTAATCGTTTTCATTTATTATACATTAATTATAACATAT
>DURF01000116.1 GCA_012837395.1 Acholeplasma sp.
ACAAAATATTATAACATATTATATCTTTATTATTTTATATTTAGGTATATTTATGTAAGTTTTATAGGTTAAGTTTTAATTATGTAAGATATAACATTTTATGCTTTTTCATTATAAACAAAAAACTCATCACCAAATTAGTAATGAGTTTTTGTTACAATTGCTTTATTTCATAAATTATTATATGGTTATAGATTTCATCTTTTTTCAAGATGGGAATTGAGCCTTGTATTAATTGAGGCTCAATTGCGATACCTGCATGTTTGTTATTTAAAGTTTGGTTGTTGTTGAAAATTATATTACCATTTCTATTTTGAGTATATATTACAACTGCAGGATAATTTGAATATACATTAAGTATTATATTATTAGCTTTTAGCGTTGTTTGAATTATATCTTCTTTATTATCTTGTATAAGATAGACATGATCAAGTCCACTAGAGTTTAATATACTACTTACCTTTTTAGTTTGTCTAAAGTCTGCTAAATCACCTTCTAAACTAATAATGCTACCATTTATATTAGTTTGGCTTCTTTTTTTATACGAATTAGCTTTAACATATAATAAGTGGTTAGAAATATCTTTTTCTTGACTTAAATTAAAATATGGATGTGATGTTAAGTTAACTAGTGTATCGTTATTAGCTTTTGCGCTATATTTGATTTCTAGTTTATCATTATTTAATTTATATGAAACTTCTACTTCTAAGTTAGCAATATAACCATTTTTATTGCCTTCATCAATTGTTTTAAAAGTAATTAATGAAGTAGTTTCATTAATTATTTTAAATTTGTTATTTGCAAGTCCGTTTTTACCACCATGCATAATATTTTCATCAGTTTTTGAAAAAAGACTTTGATCTAGTGTTTCTTTATATAACATTCCAGCTGTTCTACCAATAGTTCTGCCGTGATTTAAATCATTTTTAATAAAATCATCTAAATTAGTTGGTGTTGATAAAACTGATTGCCATTGGTTGTTAATTTTAAGATAAATGTTATAAATAGATGCGCCATATTCAATTAGTTCAACTTTTAAATTGTTGTTTTCTAAACTATATATTTTCATATATTTTAATTCCTTGTTAGTTTGCGACAATATTAACAATTTTATTAGGAATAACAATTACTTTTCTAATTGTTAAGCCTTCTAAGTGTTTTATAACATTTTCTTCTTTTAAAGCTTGTTCTTCAACTAATTTTTTATCGGTATTAGGGGCAAGGTAAATTCTTGCTCTTAATTTGCCATTTACTTGAACAGCAATTTCTATTTCATCTTTAACTAAATATGCTTCATCATAAACTGGCCAAGGAGAATATATTAAATCTTCTCTAATTTTTAATATTTCTTTATTTATTTCTTCAGTTATGTGAGGAGCAAAAGGATTTAATAGTTTTAAAAAGCCTCGTGCTTGTTCTTTGGAGATTGATTTTATTTTATATACTTCATTTACAAAGATCATTAATTGACTAATTGCTGTATTAAATGATAAGTTTTCGATATCTTCAGTGACTTTTTTAATAGTTTCATGATAAATACTATTTAACTCATCAACATTTTCTTTAATTTCAAAATTAAACATACGCCAAATTCGATCTAAAAATCTTTTAATTCCAGCTACTCCATCTGTTGACCATGATTTTTCCGCTTCTAGTGGACCCATAAACATTTCATAAACTCTTAGTGTATCTGCACCAAATTCATTGATTATATCATCTGGATTAATAACATTTCCTCTTGATTTACTCATTTTAGTATGATCAGGGCCTAAAACCATTCCTTGATTAATTAATTTTAAAAACGGTTCTTTTGTATCTACAATTCCTAAATCATATAAAAACTTATGCCAAAATCTAGAGTAAAGCAAATGTCCTACCGCATGTTCTGTTCCACCTAAATATATATCTACTGGTAACCATTTACTTAACTCTTCTTTTGCTAGTTGTGAGTCAAGTGGTATCATATCCATGTGATCTTTTAATATATATCCAATATAATACCATGAGCTTCCAGCAAGTTGAGGCATAGTGTTAGTATCTCTTCTTACATTTTTTCCTTCATATTGAGTATTAAGCCATGAATGTGCATTAGCAAGCGGTGATTCTCCTGTACCACTTGGTCTTATATTTTTCATTTTAGGTAAGGTTAACGGTAATTCCTCATCTTTTAATAAATATACATTTTCATGTTCATCAAAAACAACCGGAAATGGTTCTCCCCAATAACGTTGACGAGAAAATACCCAATCTCTTATTTTGTAAGTTGAATGAGCATAACCTTTTTTATTTATTTCTAAAAATTCAATTATTTTATTAGTTGCTTGCTCATTGTTTAATCCATCAATAATACCACTGTTAAAATGAATTCCATCACCAGTATAAACATCATCAGTACTACTTTGAATAACTTCAATTATATCAAGACCAAACTCTTGAGCAAATTCAAAATCGCGCTCATCATGAGCAGGAACAGCCATTACTGCACCCGTTCCATATTGAGGCAGTACGTAATCTGCAACCCAAATTGGGATTTCTTTATTGTTAACTGGATTTATAGCATAGGCACCTGTGAAAACTCCAGTTTTCACTTTATTTGTTTGACGGTCTAATTCTGATTTATGTGTAGTTAGCTCAATATAGTCTAAAACGCTTTGTCTTTCTTCATTTAATGTTATTTCAAGTGCTAGTGGATGTTCGGGTGCTAAAACACAATATGTTGCTCCATAGATTGTATCTGGTCTTGTTGTAAAAACATCAAAGTTATAGTTTGTATTAGAAACATCAAAGTTGATGATTGCACCATTACTTTTACCAATCCAGTTTTTTTGGATTTCAATTAAGTTTTTAGACCAATCTAATAATTCTAAATCTTCTAATAATCTATCAGCATATTTAGTAATTTTTAAAACCCACTGACGCATCGCTTTTTTTATAACTGGGTGATGCCCTCTTTCAGAGACCATTTTATTATCTTTTATAATAATTTCATCATTAGCAAGAACTGTTCCTAATTCTTCACACCAATTAACTTCAACATCTTTAATTTCAGCTAAATCATTTTCATACAGTTTTTTAAAGATCCACTGTGTCCACTTAAAAAATTTAGGATCAGCAGTTGATAACTCTCTATCCCAATCAATACCTTTACCAGATTCAATTATTTGTCTTTTAAAGTTTTTAATATTTTCTTTAGTAAA
>DURF01000117.1 GCA_012837395.1 Acholeplasma sp.
ATAGTATAATTCATCAATCCATAGTGTTCTTTAATAAAAGTTCCATCAAGTTTTCTCATGTCACCTTTCTTTGCTGGTAAGTAATTACTTAAAAAATCACTAAAGTTTCTTTCACCAATAAAACAAATACCAGTTGAATCTTTTTTAGTTGCTGTTGCAAGATTTTCTCTTATAGCAATTTCTCTTACTTCTTGTTTAGTTAATTTTCCAAGTGGAAATAAAACATTTTTTAATTGTTTTGTTTCTAGTTGTGATAAGAAGTATGTTTGATCTTTATTACTATCTTTAGCGCGTAATAAAACAGGCTCATCATTACTATGATCAATACTTGCATAATGTCCCATGGCGATATAATCAAAATCTAATTCTTGAGCGTGTTTAATAAATGCTTTAAATTTAATTTCATTATTACATAAAATATCAGGATTAGGTGTTCTATTCTTTTTATATTCATCTAAAAAGTATGTAAATACTTCATCCCAATACTCTTTAATAAAATCTACTCGATGTAGTTTAATATTTAATTGTGTAGCAACTCTTAAAGCGTCTTGATAATCAAGTTCTTGTTCACAAACTTCATTAAATGCGGTTGGATTTCCTTTAAAATCTTGATTTAGAGTTGAATCCCAATTACGCATAAAAATAGCTTCAACATTATAGCCTTGTTCTTTTAAAAGATATGCTGCTACACTTGAGTCAACTCCGCCTGAGAGTCCTATTATAACTTTTTTATTTTTATTCATTTCAATCACTTTCTTACTAAATCAGAAGGTAATTTAAAAGTGTATCTTGGTGATAAACTAATTTCAAACACTTTTGGTCCTTCTGGCATAACTGTTCTTTTAAAGGCTTGATTGTAAAATCTGTTAATAAATCTATTAACATAATTACTTGCCTCAATATTTGATATTTCAAAGCTAGTTTCAACTAGCCAAATTAATTGTTCTAATTCAAGACCACACTCTAAATGATAATGCATAATAAAATCATTTATTTCATATGAACCAATAATTGATTCAGTTGTTTGATCTTCTAATAATTCTGGTGAGATTTTCTTATTAACAATCTTTAATAAAACATCTTTAATGTTTAAATAAAGATTGTTTGCATAATAATTAATTAATGCCTTAATTGTTGTCTTAGGTAGACCTGCATTAATTGCATACATACTCATTTGATCACCATTATAAGTCATAAATCCTAAAGCTATTTCTGATAAGTCACCCGTACCTAATACAAAGCCTGGATATTTATTGGCAAGATTCATTAAAACAAGTGTTCTAATTCTTGCTTGTGCATTTTCATAGGTTACATCAAGTTCATGATGTTTAATATCTTTTAGATGTTCTTCAACCATATTTTCAATGTTAATTGTTTTTAATTCAAGCCCTAAACCCTTTGTTAAGGAAATCGCATCTTCCATACTAGATTTAGATGAAACCTTAGCTGGCATTGCTACAACAATTAAATCACTTAAAGGTAATTCTAATTTTTTAAATGCATTATAAGCAATTAATAAGGCATGAGTTGAATCAAGTCCACCTGATAGACCTAAAATTATCTTTCGGTTAGTTTTAGGAAGCGATAATATTTTTTTAACTAAGCTTGCTGTTAATATTTCGTAAATATGGTTTAATTTATTATCATTTAATACATATGGATATAAGTTAATTTTATTACCAAATTTAAAATTATCACTTTCTTTTATCTCAAAATTAACAACCTGATAAATATCTTTGTTATTAAAACCATTACTGCGATAATTACTATCTTGTCTTCGCTTAAAGTTAATATGAGTTATATTAATATCAGCTTCAATAATTGATTCATCATATTCAATTGATGATCCCTCACTTAGAACTTCACCTAGGCTAGCAATAAGTTTTTGTGAACTATATAAATGCTCACTAGAAGATTCATAAATCCCTGTTGTTGTATATAAGTATGCTCCTACCTGTCTTCTTGAATGTTCTTTAACAATATTTCTTCTTATTTCGTTTTTATTAATGAGTTCACTTGATGCCGAAAGATTTAAAATAACATTTGCTCCCGCCATTGCAAGATCATTACTTGGTGGATTAATTTGCCACATATCTTGGCAAATTTCAACACCGACTGTTATATCTTTATTTAATTCTTTAAACAAGATTTTACCAAATGGCACTTTTTGATTTAATATTTCTACTTCTATAAAGTTAGCTTTAAAACCTGATTCAAACCATCTTTTTTCTTGATACTCACCATTATTAGGTAAATAATATTTAGGTATTACGCCTAAGATCTTATTTTTTTGAATAACAACACCAACATTAAATAAAATATTATTAATTGTTAATGGCATTCCAATAAAAGCAAGACCTTCATGCTTGTTGTTATCTAAGATGTATTTTAACGCTTTTAAAGAATCGTTAATTATTTTATCTTGAAAAAACAAATCAGCGATTGAATATCCAGTTATTGTTAATTCTGGAAATAAGACAAGTGCTGCTTTAGATTTGTTTAGTATATTAATAATTTCGTTTTGATTATTTAAAATATCTCCTGCTACTATTTTTGGAGTTACAGCAGCAACTTTTAAAAATCCGTTTTTATACATTATTATCAACTCCGTATAATTTGTTTTTTAAAATATAATTATAAACATCTATATTTAACCATTCTTTAAAGGTATTAAGATCTTTTCTTATCATCGTTGAATTAATCTTTGAATCAAAATAAATTCTTTCATATTGAACATTTAAATATTTAAATTTTTCCATTTCACTATTAACATCAATTTTATCTCGATCAATAATAATTAATGGATATGTACGTAATAAATCTTCATATCTAATCCAAGTTTTAAACTCAACTATATTATCAGAACCTGTTACTAAATGAATATTGTTATATGAGTTACTTAATATATTAAGTGAATTAATTGTGCCATTAAATTTTATTTCATTTTCAAGTTTTGAAATGATAACGCGTTTGTTATCTTTAAAACAAAGCTTTAACATTTTATAACGATCTTTAAAATCAATTAATTCTTGTTTATTATAATCATTACCTACTGGCAATAAAATAACATTACTTTTTGGATATTTTTCTAATAATTTATTAACAATTTCAATATGAGCTAAACTAGGCGGATTAAATGCTCCACCGTAAACAATATTCATAATAACCACCGTTTTAATTATAACATAATTAAGCATAAATGAGTGATTTACTACAATAATAAAACTAAAATTGATATAATTATTTATAGATTGAAAGGAAAGGATTTTTAATATGAGTAATCTAGATAAATATTTTCAAAAAATAAGAAAACGCGGACATAGATTAACTAATAATAGGGTTGCTATTATCGAAATATTAGAAAACCAACATTTAAACTTTAAAGAATTGCAAAAAGAACTTAATAAACGTGGTTTTCATAATGTTTCATCAATTTATAACAATCTAGATTTTTTAGTACGCGAAAACATTATTGTTGAATTATATATTGGAAATACTAAATATTATGATTTAGCTGCTTTTAACCCTGGACATGATGATGATAATCATATACATATAATTGATCATAAAACAAATAAAATTAATGATTTAGTTAGTAATGAAATATTTGACTTTATTAAAAATCATCCTGATTTAAAAGATATAAATCCCGATTATATTAGAATAATAATTGGCAAAAATTCCAATAGAAACAATTAAAAACAGAGTTTAAACTCTGTTTTTTTGTGCAACTCTTAATTTTGCAGATTTGCTTCTACTATTGTTTTCTAATTCTTCTTTTGAAGGAAGAATTGGTTTTCTAGTAATAATTTTAAGCGCTGGTTTTGGAAGATTAATAATGGGTATATTTTTTGGAATATCTATACTTGAATTATCTTTATAAAAATGTTTAACTATCCGGTCTTCTAAAGAATGAAAAGTTATAATAACTAATCTTCCTTCTGGGTTTAGTAAACCTAGAGATTGTTCCAAAAGTAATTCTAAAACTTTAAGTTCGTCATTTACTGCGATTCTTAAAGCTTGAAATACTTTTTTAGCTGAATGACCTTTTCTTTTATAATTAACTTTATCACATATATTTACTAAATCAAAAGTTGTGTTAAGTGGTCTATTTTTAATAATTTCATTTGTTATTTTAAAACTATTTTCTTCATCGCCATATTTAAAAAATATCGTTGATAATTCTTCTTTTGAATATGTATTAAGAATCTCTTTTGCAGTTAGTGTTTGATTAGAATTCATTCTCATATCTAAATTCGTATCTTTTAAATATGTAAATCCTCGTGATTCATCATCAATTTGAAATGAAGACATCCCTAAATCTAATAATATTCCATCAACTTTTTTGATATTTCTTTTGAGAAGTTCTTCTTTTATATTTGAAAAATTACTATGGATGATAGTTTTGTTGGAATAATTTTCTAAACGTTTAGATGCTTTTTTAATCGCATATTCATCTTGATCAAAAGCAAACAAATGGCCCTGTTCTAATTTTTTTAAAATTAGTTCACTATGACCACCGCCACCTAATGTTCCATCAACATAAATCCCATTAGGTTTAATATTTAAATATTCAATTGATTCATTCAATAAAACTGTTTCATGTTTCATAATTTCTACCTCAATTTATTTTACCATATTTTAGATGATAAAGAAAAAAGCACCTATGTGCTCTTTCTTACTCATCTTTTTTAGATTTCTTTTCTAAAATAAGTTGACCTTTGTAATAACCACTGTTTGGGGTTACACGATGTGGTAAAGTAAATTCACCAGTATTTGGACAAACAACTAACGTTGGTGCTTTTAAAGCGTGATGTGAACGCCGTTTTCTTTTTGCTGTTTTTCCGGTTCTCCTAAATGGAACTGCCATTTAATCCACCTCCTATAGTTTTAAATCTTTTAGCTTTTCAAATGCAGGGTGAACAGTTTTTTTATTTTCAACTAATAACTCTTCGTCTTCAGTATAAATTGATAATGGTTTTTCTAAAATTATATGACCAAATATTATTTCATCTAAATCAATTTCATTTGTTAAGACAAAATCAGCTTCTTTGTGATCTCCAAAGATTAGATTAAGTGGAAACTTTAAATGATGTTTAATAGGTTTTAATGTTCGTGTACTTGCCAGTGTTAATTCTACATCAATATTTAAGTCTATTAACAAGTTTTTATCTTGCCATTTTGCAACACCTATAATATTTGAATCTTCTATTTTAATAATATCATTACGGTCTTTTATTTTATGATTAAAATTAATTTTTTCATTAATATTTAAGACATTTTCAATTAAACTTGGATATATAGTCATTATATTCACCTTTGATATTATACAAATTTTTATTAGATTAGTCAAGGACAATGTTAAATATTTAAAATGTAGTAAAAAAACAGTTTTAACAATTAAATTAAAACTGTTTTTATGTTTTAATTTGTATTAATTGCTCGCTTTAATGTATCAACAATGTATTGTTCTTTTTCAGTTAACACATTTAAATATTTATCTTCATCATATGCATAATGATTTCTTAATTCAAATGATAA
>DURF01000118.1 GCA_012837395.1 Acholeplasma sp.
ATAAAACATATTATATATATTAATTAAATATATAAAGACATTTAAAAACAAAGTAACATACATTAATGTTTTCATTCTAGTTTTATCTTTTTTAAATGCTTTATATGTAATTGCCAGTATTAAAATTAATATTGATAAATTACCAAATACTGCATTTATTTCACCGATAACTGTTCTTTCAACTGGCGAAATATAACGATTTAATAATTGCGTTGTAACAAAATATGTATTAACAATATTTAATACAAGAAAACTAATTATATAAATAATGTGGGTTTTATTAGCTTTTTGAACATCCATTTTAAATCACCTTTATTTCTATATTACATATTATATATTATTTCAAGTCTTTTATTAAGCAATATCAGTTATTTTACATAATAACAAAAACATGATTTTTTGAAAAAATTAGTTATTTGTTTCTTCAAAAAGATTATTTTTGTTTTATTTGGTATAATAATTGTCGGATGTGATAAATTATGAAGAAAAAACTAGTAATTTTAATAATATTATTTTTCTTCCAAGGTATATTTACTAACATGCATCATCCCTTGATGCCTTATTATGTAAACTCCTTAGCTTTACCCCAATATATGTTTGGGTTTTATTTTGCCTTTATGAATTTGGGTATAATGATCGGTGGTCCTTTTTGGGGAAATCTAGGTGACCAAGGTAAAAAGAAATTAGTCGTTATTATTGGTTATTTAATATATGGTGTTAATCAAGCTTTATTTGGAATGGGTGATATCTTTGGACAATGGACTTTAAGTGTTTTTAGATTATTAAGTGGTTTTGGGATTGCAGCAGCTACTACTATTATAACTAGTGAAATTATATTGTTATCTGACTCTAAAAATAGAGGAAGAAATATAACATATGGTGCCGCTGCGGTTGCTTTAGGTGGATCTGTTGGATTTTTCTTTGGTGGTTTTATCCACACAAACGAATTTGTGATAAACCTATTAAACACTGATAATTTCTTTAACGCTTTACTACTTCAATGTTTATTAAATATTGGTTTAGCAATTGCTTTCTTCTTTTCATGTAAACCTGTTGAAGTTGAAGTTAAAAAAGAAAGAAAAAGAGCACAGTTTTGGGAAGGTTTTTCTGATATTAAAAATTTGAATTTAGAAATGTTTTTCTTTTTAATGTCTCTAACATTTATAACTTTTGCAGCAACTAATATTGATAAATATTTAGATGTTTACTTTAGTGATTTAGGCTATTTAGCAGATACACTCGGTAATTACAAAATGGTTGTTGGGCTTGTATCAATTGCTGCAACTATTATATTAGTTCCATTATTAATTAAAGTTAAAAAGCGTTTATTATTAATTGGAGTGTTCCAAGTTTTAAGTGCATTAATAGTTGTTATCACCTTTAGATTTAGTAATGGCAACTTTATGTTATTCTTATATACTGTATTTATGTTATATATTATTATTAAAGCACTTTATGCGCCTCTTGAACAAGAATATATTGCCGCTCGTGCTGATCAAGACAAAATAGCAACCACAATGGGTATTAGACAATCATTTTATTCAATTGGAACTATTTTAGGACCAATTGCTGGGGCATTTATATATGCATTTAATAAAGTATTGTTATTTGGCTTGAAGTAGTTTATCTATATTTCGTATTCAC
>DURF01000119.1 GCA_012837395.1 Acholeplasma sp.
AAGTAATTGCGTTTAATGCAACTATAATTGTCGATAACGACATTAATATCGCACCAATTGCTGGTGTTAAAACTACACCTATTGATGCTAAAACTCCAGCTGCTAGCGGGATTGCCAAAAAGTTATATCCTGCTCCCCAAAGAAGGTTTTCGTTCATTTTACGGTTTGTTTTTATTGATAATTCAATGAATGATTCAATATCACCAGGTTCTGAGTTAGTTAAAATAACATCTGCTGAATCAATTGCTACTTGGGTTCCAGCACCAATTGCAACCCCAACATCAGCAAGTACAAGCGATGGTGAATCATTTATTCCATCACCAACCATAATAACTATTTTACCTTCGTTTTTATATTTTGATATTAAATTGTATTTATCATTTGGAGACATGTTAGCATAATATTCAATTTCTAAGTAATTAGCAACGGCTTTTGCAGCCTCTTCATTATCTCCAGTAGCCATTAATGGCTTAATCCCTCTTTTTTTCAAGTTATTAATTAATTGAAGGCTAGAATCTTTAATTTTGTCACCTAATTTTACTATCGCAATTAATTCATTATTCTTTAATAAAAGGCTAATTGTATAACCTAAATCATTTGAAATATTTAAATCTTTATTAAAAGATTTTTGACTAATTATTGCATATTCATCATTATTATATTTGCCCTTTAGACCAATACCTGAAATAATTTCAACATCTAAAAATTTTACTGGTTTAATGTTTTTAGTTTTAACGTTTTCAATAATTGATTTTGCAATTGGATGACTAGAACCGATTTCAAGGCCAGCTAATAGGCTTAGTATTTCATCTTCATGATAATTATTATTTGTTATTTCAAGATCTTGAACACTAAATTCACCAGTTGTTAAAGTTCCAGTTTTATCTAAAATAATTACATCAGCTTTTGAAGTTAAATTATATGATTCTCTATTTTTTACTAAAATACCATTAACACTACCAAGACTTGTACTTCTTGATATAACAAGTGGAATTGCAAGTCCTAAAGCATGTGGACATGCTATTACAAGTGTTGTTACAGTAAACATAATTGCATTATTTAAATCTTTAATAATTAGCCATATAATAAAAGCAAATATTGCAGTTGAAATTGCAATATAAAATAAATTGCTAGCTACTGTCTTTGCTTTATCTTCTGCTCTTGATGGTTTATTTTTGGCATCATTAAGAAGCATTTCTATTTGTGATAAAAATGAATCTTTACCTGTTTTAGTAACTCTTACTTCTAAAACACCAAACTCATTAGTAGATCCACCAATAACTTCATCTCCAATATTTTTTTGGACTGGTATAGATTCTCCCGTTAAAAGTGATTCGTTTACTCTTGAATCGCCTTTAACGATAATTCCATCAGAAGCAATATTTTCTCCTGCTTGAATTATTATAATATCATTAACTTTTAAGTCTGCAATAGGTTTTTCAATAATTTCATTATTATTAATTTTCACAAATGCATTTTTAGGTAACAACTTAGCCAGTGATTCTTTTGCATCTC
>DURF01000120.1 GCA_012837395.1 Acholeplasma sp.
AAGAAACAAAAAAGAAAAAACAAAGAGGCCCCAAAACAATAATTGCCGAAGAACCGATAAAGTTTAATGGTGATCTTTTTGAAACGAGAGAAATTAAAACAGATTATGATGATCTTGATCTATCTTTAAAAGTTAAAAATAGAGATGAAGTTATTGTTGAAAGATATAATCCAGATATTGATAAAGGATTAACGCTACCAGAAGTAGAATCAAGATTAATGGCCGGTTATGTTAATAAAGTATCTACTGGTAGTAGTAAGACTGTTTTAAATATTTTATTTACAAATATTTTTACATTTTTTAATATATTAACCTTTGGGATAGCTGCGTGGTTAATTAGTGCGGGAGCACCAGTTAAACAACTAGATTTCTTATTAGTTATTACTGCTAATTTAGTAATTGGGGTAATTCAAGAAATTAAAGCTAAAAAAACTATTGATAATTTATCATTGTTATCTGCTCCAACCGCAATCGTTGTTAGAGATAATATTGAAGTAGAAATCGCAATATCATCGCTTGTTATTGATGATATTATGAGACTTAATGGTGGAAAACAAATTTCCGCTGATGCGGTTTTAAGATCAGGTTCAATTGAAGTTGATGAATCATTACTAACTGGTGAATCTGATATTATTGTAAAAAGAGCAGGGGACCCATTATATTAGGGGTCATATGTTGTCTCTGGTAATGGTTATGCACAAGTTGTAGCAATTGGCGATGACATTTATGTTCAAAAACTAACGAGTCAAGCGAAAAAATATCGTAAACCAAAATCAGAATTATTTAGTTCGCTAAAATTAATTATTAGAACTGTTGGTGTTATTATTTTACCAATGGGAGCAGCTCTTTTTATTTTAATGACTAACAATAGTGGACTTGATTATCAAGAGGTTGTTGAAAAAACTAGTGGTGCGATGATTGGAATGATTCCCTCAGGTTTATTCCTATTAACAAGTTCGGCATTAGCTGTTGGTGTTATTAGACTTGCTCAAAATAACACTTTGGTACAAGAATTATATGTGATAGAAATGTTAGCCCGAGTTGATGTTTTATGTTTAGATAAAACTGGAACAATAACTGACGGATCAATGAATGTTCATTCAACAATTGAGTTTGAAAATAAAACCGGACTTACTTTTAAAAATATTGTTTCAATATTATTAAACGCACAAGAAGAAGGAAACTTAACTTCTAAAGCACTTGCTGATCGCTTTGGAACAGCAAAAAGACTTAGAAGTTTAGATATAATTCCCTTTTCAAGTGAGCGGAAATATAGTGCAGCAAGTTTCGAAAAATATGGAACATTTATGATAGGTGCTCCAGAGTTTGTAATTAAAAAGACTAATAACAATCTTGACTTTTTTGATGAAGTTGATAAACAATCAAAATTAGGATACCGTGTTTTAACAGTTGGTCACACTAAAGAAGTTATTAAAGAAGGTAAGATTTTAGGAACAGTTGAACCCCTTGGATTAATAATGATTGAAGATACAATTAGACCTGACGCAATCGAAACTATTGATTATTTTAAAAAATCAGGTGTTCAAGTTAGAGTTATCTCAGGTGATAACCCACTTACTGTATCAAGAATTGCTCAAAGAGCAGGTATAAACGGATCCAATAAATATATTAGTTTAGAAGGGTTAACTGAAAACGAAGTTATTGCAGCAGCAAATGAATATATTGTTTTCGGTAGAGTTTCACCAAACCAAAAGAAAATATTAGTTGAAGCATTAAAAAATAATGGTCATACAGTAGCTATGACTGGTGATGGTGTAAATGATATTTTAGCTTTAAGAGAAGCAGATACATCGATTG
>DURF01000121.1 GCA_012837395.1 Acholeplasma sp.
CATCTATATGGAGTGAGAAAGAATTAAACTTTTTTAAAGAAAATAAAATCAACTATTTATAATAATTACTAAATATGACTAATGTTTGTTATTAAGGCGAAATAATGTTAAAATTATATTGATGAGTATTAGAAATATATGTAAAAAAAGGAGAATAAAATGTCAATTAAAACACACGAAATAAACTTAAAATTAGACCCAACATTTGTACCAGCTATTACTTATCATAAAAATTTCCAAAAAGAAGTGCTTGCTACAAGCAATTATGAGAAAGTAGTAATAGTTGTTAAACGTAATAATGACTTAAGTGAGAAGTATGAAACAGTTGTATTTAACAAGGCTGAAAATAGGTTTGATGATAATATCTTTTATTTAGAAAGATTAGTTAAAACACTATTATGGATTTATGGTGGTTATGAAATAACTTTTGTTGGACCAGTTGAATTATATGAAAAACTAGCAGAAATTTTTTCTGATAAAGGATCACGTAGCTTTGACTCAAAATTCATGGAAAGAATTTATGAAGAAGAATTTAAAGTAATTCATGCCAAGGAAGTTCCTCTAGTTAAAAGTGGTGACCAAGCAATTGGTAAACACTTAGAAGGAAGAAGAATTGGTTTTGATGCGGGTGGTTCTGATATGAAAGTATCAGCTGTAATTGATGGTGAGCCAATTTACAGCGAAGAAATTGTTTGGTTACCAAAACTTAATTCAGATCCTTTATACCATAAAGCTCAAATTAGAGCTGCAATTCAAAAAGCGGTTGATAAACTAGATGGTAAAGTAGATGGAATGGGTGTATCATCAGCTGGTGTATATATGAACAATGAAGCAAGAGTTGCTTCACTATTTATCCAAGTACCAGATGATTTATTTAAAAAACATATTAAAAATATTTATATCGATATCGCAAAAGAATTAAATATACCACTAGAAGTAGCAAACGATGGTGATGTTACAGCTCTTGCTGGTTCAATGAGTCTAGGTTTTGTAGAGTTGTTGGGGATTGCGATGGGAACAAGTGAAGCAGTTGGTTATATTAATAAAGATGGCCATATTGCGGGATGGTTAAATGAATTAGCATTTGCCCCAGTTGATTTCCAATTAGATGGTCCAGTTGATGAGTGGAGTGGTGATATTGGTGTTGGCTGTAAATATTTCTCACAAGATGCAGTAATTCGACTAGCTGAAGCAGCTGGAATTGTTTTTGATGAAAAATTAACGCTAGCTGAAAGATTAAAACAAGTCCAAGCATTACCAGAAGATGATGAAACATTTAGAGAAATATTTAAAACTATTGGAACATATTTAGCATATGGCCTTGCATATTATGCAGAGTTTTATGATATTAAACATGTGTTATTATTAGGAAGAGTAATGTCTGGTGAAGGTGGACAAATTATTGTCCAAGTTGCAGAAAAGGTTTTAGAAGAACAATTTTTTGACCTAGGAATTAGTCTACACTTACCAAATGAGAAATTTAGAAGAGTTGGGCAATCAATTGCAGCAGCAAGTTTAGTTAATATTAAGTAAATAATACAAAAAAAGTAGTTCAATTGAACTACTTTTTTAATGTATTTTTTAAATTATTTTAAAAAGGTATTTTCAAAATTAATAAATGCTCCAATCATCCCGGCATCATTTTTATTTTTTGCAATTGACATTGTATAACTTTTTAAGAAATAAGGTTCTAAAACTTCTTCAATATGAGCATTTAACTCATCTAAAAATCTTTGACCGCGATTAGTAATTCCTCCACCTATAATAATATGATCTGGATTCAATATATATATTAAATTAGCCATACCTGAAGCTAGACCGCGGTAGAAAGTATTAACAACATCAATAATTTTTATATCACCTTGATCAAACAAATTAAAAACTTCTATTCCATTCTTAATGTTTGGATAGACTTCTTGAGCCATTCTTACTAACGCGCTTGTCGCAGCAACACTTTCAAATGTATCAC
>DURF01000013.1 GCA_012837395.1 Acholeplasma sp.
CTGGAGAAATACAGACGATTGCTTTATTAAAATAATCTTTTAGCTTATTCTCTTCATAAACTGCTCCTACCATTTTTATTTTATGCTTTAATCCTGCATCGATAATCCATTTCTCTATATTTGTTCTCTCATCTCCATCTCCAATTATTATTAAATTAGGTATATTAGAGTTAATACTATATGCTCTTTTATAATTATCTAAAAGTAAATCAATTCTCTTTTGTTTATATAAAGTTCCAATGAACAATAACGAACTTCTCTCATGTACTTCAAATTTTGATTGTAGTACATGCACTGTATTATTAGCAACAAATAATTTATTAATATCTATACCTAATTGACTATATTTTTCAATTGGGTAATCGCTATAAAATATTGTTGCATCTGCTTTATTAATTGCATCAATAAAATTAGCATCATTTTTTTTATTCTCATCAAATCTTGCATTATATCCTGCAGAAACCCCTATACCCCAATATATAAATTTATATTTTTCATTACTATTAGCTAGTCTATATATTGATTTTAAGCTTGTGTCTAAAGGTCCGATAATAACATCATAATCGTTTGCAATTTTTTTAATATTCTCTTTATAATACCTCCCAATTTTAGGTATCTTATAAAGTGACAGTTTTAATGTATTAAATTCAGTTTTTGATGATACTTCCCCCTTTGAAAAAGCAACTGTTAATTCTACATGCTTTGCTAATAAATTAAAAATAGGAACCCTATATTCTGTAATTGTCTCTTGAATAATCAGAACTTTATACATGTACATTACCTCACACTAATTTTATTTTCTTTGATAGATCCTATGAAAAATATTCTTTCGTTTTTATCAAAGCCATATGATAGCCTATCCACTATATTACTCTCCTCGTTAGCGGCTTTTTTTTAACTTCAATATTAACCCTTTACCGTCTTTATTAAATCCATATGCTAGAAGCAGAATACCGTATGTTAAGCAGAAGATAAGTACCTTAATACAAAATGCAATCCAACCTCCATAAATATAGTAATTAACAATAGCAAGAACTATTGATGATATTATCAGACAAATTAATGTTTTATCCAAAATATTCTTAAACATCCTAAAAGGATTAAGTTTCAACACTTTATAGTAGTATATATTCATAATAACTAGACTCCCAATAATAATACTAATAGCAGTACCAAATGCTGCTGCAAAGTAACCAAATAACTGAGTTCCTATTATGGTAATTATAAAATTCACAATGGTTGTTATTAGTAGAATTATTGTTCGGAATTTAAGCATGTTATTTGCGCGTAGAATAGTAAGACAAACATTCTGGCTTAATTCCCAAATAGCTGGAAACATTAATATTAGTGTGATTATCCAAACATCTTGAAATCCATCTCCTAACCATAAACTAATAAATTCTTGACCTAAAATTAAAAAACCACTTAAAGCTGCTCCCATGAGCATAAATTGTATACGTCCAACTTTTATAACTAGATTTTCTAATTGTGTATCATTAGCACCAGAATGTATAGTATTTATGACTGTAGGTAGCATAACACTTGATAAAGAAGTAGATAGTTGTTGGAACATATTAAATATAAGAAGTCCAAACGAATAGATAGCAACAGCTTCAGCACCAATAACTGCTCCAACAACAACATTGTCTAGATTTGAATTTACTTGTGATACAATTGATTGAATAAATAACATAAGTGTGTATTTAAACGATTCTGAAAATAGTGTCTTATCAAAATAATAAAATTTAGCCATTATATTTAATCTCAAATATAAATATAAAAGTTCAATTATAATTATTATCAGTTCAATAATTAATGTAATACA
>DURF01000122.1 GCA_012837395.1 Acholeplasma sp.
AACAAATTAAAGTAGATAACTTATTATTTTTACAATCAATTGATGAACTACTAAAAGAAGGAAGAACAGTTGAGTTTAAAGTTAAAGGAAATTCAATGTTACCTTTTTTTAAACATGAAAAAACAATTGTTGCTTTAGAAAAGTTAAATAATTATAAAAAACGTGATGTCGTTTTAGCTAAGTACAATGATTTAGTGTTATTACACCGTATTATTAAAATTAAAGACAATATTTATACTTTAAGAGGTGACGGCTTAATAAGTAAAGAGTATGTTAAAATAAATGATATATACGGTAAAGTTGTTAGTTTTAAAACTAACGATAAAAAAATTAAGTTTTATAAAACAAAAGTTGTAATATGGTTATTATTAAGACCAGTAAGAAGACTATTATTAAAGTTTATTAAGAAAGGTTAATAAAATGATTGATACAATCTTTAAAGCAATTAGATACGGATTAAACAATAAAACAATTGACTTTGAAATAAATGATGAAAAAGCATTTAGCAAAGCCATTTTTGAAAATGGCTTAATTGGTATTATTGTACCGAGTTTAAGTAAAGAGACAATTAAAGATGAAAAACTTTATAAAGTACTATTAAATGCTTTAAATGAATATATTGTAGTAGATACTAAACAAATATATTATATTGATAAAATTAAAAATGCTTTAAATGAAAATGAAATTAACTTCATCTTTTTAAAAGGAAGTCATTTAAAACAAATCTATCCTAAATCATATATGCGCGGTATGGGGGATATTGATGTTATTGTTAAAAGCGAAGACATTGAAAAAGTTAATTTAATTTTTAAAAATTTAGATTTTAAACTAACCGGGAAAACAACTCACCATCTAACATATCAAACAATTGATAATGTCGAGATAGAACTACATAATAGTGTATTATCAGAACTTGAAAGTAAAGAAAGTCTTTTTAACAACATTTGGGAATATACAAATGATGAAAATAATTTAATTTTAGGTTATGAATTAGTTTATTTAGTTAAACATCTAGCTAGACATACAAGAAGTTCAGGGATTGGGATTAGAAGTATTTTAGATATTGAAATATTTGAAAGATATTATAAAGATGATATTAATTACAATAAAGTGCATGAATTTTTAAAACTTGAAAAACTAGATTTATTTTATGATAAAATTAAAACAATTAACGCTATTATCCTTAATAACAAAAAATATGATGAAAATACCAAAAATACGCTAAACTATTTATTTAAATCAGGTATTCATGGTTCTGGATCTAACTATAACCCTTATGTCTCAAGAGGAGTTTATCAATTTAAAGGTGGTAAATTTAAATATTATTTTGGAATGGCATTCCCAAGTTATAAAGTAATGAAGGGAAGATATAACAGCTTAAAGTATGTTCCAATCTTATTACCATTTTATTATGTAGTTAGATGGATATCATTTTTATTTAAAGGTAGTAAGTCTATTAAAAAACGAAGAACAGCTTTAAACGAAAAAGATTTAATTAAAGAAACAGTTGATGTTTTAAATTATTTTGGTTTAAATGAAGAGTGACATAATAGATATTAAAATTAAGATATAAACAAGGAGCAAAGCGATGAAAAAATTATTAAAATCATTAATAACATTAATTCTTTTAATTACATTAGTAGGTTGTGATAAAGAAGAAGAGATTCAAAACGAACAAATAAGTAGTGATTTTCAATATAGTATTAATTCAAAAATAGATTTATTAGTTATTAAAAATGTTAAAGATGACAAAGATGAATTAAATAAGTATAATTTCTTAGAAATTAACAATAATAATTTATATGTTAAAAACGATTATTTAACAAATTTATCAGTTGGGAATCAAACACTTATTATTACTTTAGACAATATTGAATATACTTTTAATTTATTAATTACAGAAAATGATAAACCGTATTTAATCAACTATTTAAATACAAGTTATCATGAAGGTGAAAACATTGAATTGATTTTTGATATGTTAGATTTTGAATTTCATTCAATTAGTGGTAATGAAATGAAGGATAGTGATTTTGAGTTTTCTAACAATAAGGTAACAATTTTTAACAGATATTTAGATCAAGAATTCGCAAAAGACCGTAAAAATTTAGTTTTAAGTATGATATATTATAAAAATACTGATTACTTAAATATACTTATAACAATAAAAAAATAATTAAGAGGGATTCAAGTGAAATATTTACTAATGTATAATCCACAAAGTGGTAAAGGAAAATTTTATAAAAAGGTTCCAAAAGTAATTAGTTATTTTATGATGCGCAAATTACATTTAGATGTTTATGCATCTACAAAACCCCACGATTTAGAAAACAAAGTAATTGAGGTTGGTAGTAATTATGATTGTATTATTATTTCTGGCGGTGATGGAAGTATTAATGAGGTTGTTAATGGTTTA
Organism: Acholeplasma sp.; assembly: GCA_012837395.1. GTDB lineage: Bacteria > Bacillota_I > Bacilli_A > Acholeplasmatales > Acholeplasmataceae > Haploplasma. The sequence goes on from DURF01000122.1 coordinate 2,417, forward strand.
ATGAAATTAGAAAAAAAACCTAAACTAGG
>DURF01000123.1 GCA_012837395.1 Acholeplasma sp.
ATTTAAAATTAATATTTGTTACATCAATCATTTAAACCCTTCTTTTAAAGACTTTTTATAAAATCTTCTAAACTATTAAAATTAATTACATAATAAGTATACGTTAATTGAAAGTCAACAAACTCAACTTCACTTTCATTAATATATCTTTTTATTCGTTCTTCATTTGGATAAATTACCACAATTTTATATTTATTGTTTTTAGCTAATCTCTCTTGGTTAATTAAAGTACTAGGATTACCATATATTTGCCAAGTAGTTTCATTATTAATTGAGAGTTCTTTTCTAGCTTGAACATATTGAAAATATAGTTCATAAGTTCTTTTTTTATAAAGAAAATAATACTTTTTATTTTCATAAAATGTTTTACCGTATTTATTTAACAAATCAATAGTTTTGTTTTTAATTGTATTCTCACGATTATTTTCATAATACTTTATTATAAAACTTATTAATGTAATTAATATTACAGCTGCAATAATTATAATAATAAATTCTTTCATTCAATCATACTTTCATTTAATATTTCATTTTTAACACTTAATAATACTTTATCTTTAAAGATACATTTATGGTTATATTTATTACTGTCAAAGATAACATAATTAATAAAATAAGGTATATTATGGCATACGCCATAATTATCATAATTACTAATCCAGTTTATCTTCTTCCAATCAAGAATTCCTTCCTTAACTACTCTTGGTGTTTCGTAAATAAAATCATCACTTATTTCAACTAGGAATAAATGAAGACCGTTACCATTTTCATCATAGCTATTCCAAGTAACAATTCCTTTATCAACAATCTCTTTATCATTGACTTTAATGCCGGTTTCTTCATATATTTCGCGTTTAATTGCTGATAAACCACTCTCATTAACTTCTCTTTTGCCGCCAACACCATTCCAGGATCCCATCCAAGGTGATTTATTTCTATTTAGCATTAAAACTTCATCTTTTCTTTTTATAAACGCTAATGTATATTTATACACTTTATCCCTCCAAAACCTTGATTTTTTAAAACTAGAAGAGTAAAATAATAATTACTATATGCATCCTTAGCTCAGCTGGCAGAGCAACAGACTCTTAATCTGTGGGTCGTCGGTTCGATCCCGACAGGATGTACCATATGTTTATTATTTAAAAGAGCATTACTGCTCTTTTTTGTTTACACCTTTTTTATTATAATATTTTTTAGCTTGATTTAAAGTAATAATTTTACTATCTTTAACAATAACCATACCATCATCAGGTATTGTATAAATCGGTTTTAAGTATTTTTTCCGCATTTTACGCATTGAACTTTTTTGTTTTCTTCTTCGATTATAATGAACTTCAATAAAAAATTCATTAATATAACCTAAACCTTTATGTTCACTAAACTTAAAATATTCATTGTCTGGCGATATATGATAATGCTCTAGTTGAATCATTGCTCCAGCTGATGAACCAATCACAATTCCTTTAAAAGCCTTTAAAGCCTCTAATAACTCTTTTTCCTTAATACGTTCATACATCAAATCAGGTGCGCCACCAGGTAAATATAAAATATCAGCATTATTAATTGAATCTAATGCTTCATCATGTTTAGTTTGATAATAATATATCCAATTAACTTCACTAATATTAAACTCACTAAAGTTATCATTTATTTTAGTAAAGTATTCACTTCCAGTACCATAAGTTAAAAAATAGTCTTCTAGAGTTAGATTACCAAAAAACGAAAACCCAAGTACGACAACTTTCATATTGGGTTTTAATATTTTATTTAATTCGTCTTTTGACCAATCTTCAACTAAAGCACTCGAACGACTCATTAATATATTAATCATTTTATTATTTTTTCTTCACTAAAGGAACGATAACACCTTGATCTAATGCTTCAGGGAATGGATATGGTTCCTCACGCATTCTTTTAAATAGAACATAAATTAATCCTCTGTTTTGATCAATTCTTGTTACTACTCCTTCTTCTTTTTCATTTTCTACTTTAACTCTTTCGCCAATTAAATATGTTTCATTACTCCATGCCATATCAATCACATCCAAGACAATAAATGTCTTAGCTCCTTCCTTTTATATCATTATTTATTATATCATATTTTTAAATTTTTTTGATAGTTATTAAATATTGAACCTATTAAGTATATTTTATTACGATTTGTTTCATATTTTATTACATTTAATAACTTTAATAACGGTTCATATTCTACATTATCAATTAAATAATGTAAATTATATCCGTAATAAGGACTATTAACATCATGCAAATCTTTTAAATAATCAAATAATTCAGTATTTTCATTAAAAAACTCAAAAATATCATTTAATAGTTTAGGATATGTTATTTTTTTAGTTTTGATAGTTTTGTTTTCTAAACTATTACTAAATTCGATTAATTTATTAATTTGAATATTTTCTAAATACTTTAATACTTCAAAAATGTCATTATCTCTAACTTGCCAGTCATTTAATATTTCAAGTAAATCAAGCCGCCAACTAAATCTATCATTTGATGTATTACCAAAATGTTTATAATATTCTTGTCTAACATCATCTATTGTTTCTTTATTTAAATTATTAAACAACTCTAATATTAAATTACTTAAATTTGTCTTTTTAAATTTCTTAGCTACAAAACTTTCAAGTTTTTTAAAGATTAAGTTTTTCTCATTTAAATAACTATTCTTTAATTCATCTAAATTAACATCATAAGAGTTAATTTGTACTTTACCATTTTTATTTTTAACATAAATTACATACTCAAACTTATCATAACTTAAATTATCAGTTTTAATAACAGCATATCCTATACTATGTCTACCATATCTTCTATTAATTGGATGACCAACTACATCATTTCTAATGTATTTAAGTCTATTTAAAACATCATTTTGGTTAATATTAATATAACTTTTAGAATTAGTTATTTCTTGGGTGAAAGTGTAGAGTGAATCGATTGCGACAAAAAGACTTTGTAGCAATCCAAAGATGTTTAAAAAGATTGCGTCATTTTTAGTTTCTTCATTGTTATTATGATAATTTATTATTTTATCAACTCTTTTAATAGTTTGATATGAAAAGTCAAGTTTAACCTTTTTAAACTCATCTTTTTCTAACTTTATATAATTAGTTATTGTTTTCATTAATATTTCCTTTAATTTGATTCATAAGATCTTCTGCTGAAATTTTACGGTAAATTTCTCCTTCAATATAATTAATACCTATTTTTCTTAATTGTTCTCTTATTTCAGGTTTATTAACATCTCTAATTGTTAATGATAAGTTATTATCAATTAACATTTGATTTGTTATTTCTAAATAATTACGCCATTTACCATTACTTTGGTAATTTAAATGTAGCGATTTAAAATCAGCATTTAAAATTGTATCGATATTTGTAGTCTCTAAAGTAATACCATAATTAATTAGTTTTTGAGCTTTTGCAATATCTTTTTGTTTAGTTAGTTTTATATCACATAATACTTTAATAAATTCAGCTGGTATTTTATATTTTTTAAGAGTCGCAGTAAAATGGTTTTCAAATTCGTTGCTTAAAAATGTTTCTGCTGAGATAGGTAAAATGATATTAATTAAATAGTTGGTAACTTTATCTATTTCATGTAGGAAGCTCGCTACTAATTCTAAGTGATAATATTCTAAATCAATTAATTTATTACGTTTTTTAGCGATATTAATTAAATATTTAGAATCAATTTTTAAATTAGGTAAATATATTTCACTTTCGTAATTAGCAACTCTGTTATGTTCTAAGTTAATTATTTGCTTAAATCTAATACTTAATTTTTTATTTTCAATTGCTTCATTTAAGTAATCAATTACTTCTTGTTCAAAAACATCTTCTTCATAGTATCTAAATGTGAAGTCAATGTAATCTTTTTTTAATAGTTTGGCCTTATTTAAAGCAATATCTAAATATCTATATATTTTATCTAAATTCTTTTCAGTTGTGACAACTGGATATCTTAATACGCCCGCATTTGCATTAAATGGCTCATATTTCAAGATATTAGAGTCTAAATGATTAATTACATTAAAGTAATTATTTAAGGTGTTGTTGACAGTTCTTACGTCGTTATAATTTAAAACTAATAATAATTGATTGAAGTCATAACGATAAATTTCATTTTCGTTGAAATGCTTTTTGGTTGCTTGAGAAAATTCAATAAAAAACTTATTTAGTCTTTCATTTCCATAAATATTTCTAATGGATTCATTAAGTTCAATTAAAACAAAAGTGGTTTTCTCATTAAAATATTTATTTGTATTTTCTTCAAAGCAGTTTTTATTTTTTAATCCAGTCTCTGAATCATAATTAGCTTTCATAGTTAATTTTTCTTCTGTTTCATAATTTTTAGTTGCATCAATGAAGTAACTAAAAATAGTTACTTCATCATTTAATTTAACTGCAAATAAATATTCGATAATAATTAAATCTTGAAAACTGTATTTAATAACATTTGTTTCATTAGGATAACTAAATAATCTTTCAATTACTTTTTGATAGTTTTTAGCATCCTCTAATTCAACTTCTCTTAAGAATAGTTCAATATGAAGTTTATTATCAATATTAAATAATTCCACTGCTTTATCGTTATATAAAGAACGACCAATTGTCATTCTTCGCATTGGCATAATTGGATTATTAATAATATTATCTAAATATTTTGATTCATTGTTTAAGCGTTTATTATCTATTTCATCTAAGAGTCTTAAATTAATTATTGTTGCAATTCCACTTAGTAATTCATAAATTAAACCTGGATCTTTAATAGCTTCATCTAAGTTAAAAGCTATTGCCGCGTCTTTATTAATATAGATACCATATAAATATTTTATTTCATCTTCGATTGGTTTTTGAGTTAAAATATTTTTAGTAGTTTTTAAGTACTCAGGAGTACCAAAAACAGCTTTTTCTGATTGTAACACTTCACTAATAATAGTATTTTCAATATAGAAATCAATTACCTTTTTATCATATAAGCGACCTTTTTTGTAATGATATAAATTTGATTCAAAAAAGTTGTTTGCATAAATAACTACATCTTCAAAAGAAATTTTTTTATCAATTTCGATAAATAGTTTTCTTAAGTATTCTCTAAATGGTTCATTTAGTTTAATTGATTTTGAATAAACTAACCACTCTTTAATCCAACTAAAATATTCAATATACTTAGCATCTCTTAAAATTTGAGATGTTTTAATTTCTGTAACTTTAATTACTTCTTTAACTTGTTCTTTTGGTTTAGTTTTAACTTGTTTTTTGATTGTTTTTAATTTATCTTGATAGAGGCCAATCGAAACTTGACTATTTTGTTCTTCATATAGTTTAATAATTTCATTATAAGCAAAAAGTTTAAAGTTTTCATCACTACTATTATCAATAGCTTTTTCATATTCTGCTTCGATTGTATTTGCTTTTCTGTGTTTTTTAGTAATTCTAAGTGATGAAATATAATAAATAATTGTATATAAATCATTAGCATTGTTTTCGATTAACTCTTCTGATTTTGTAATAACTAATTCATATTTTTCTTGTAAATATGTTAGTTTAATTAACTCATTAGAATATTTATTATTAAGTGTTAATTCATATAGTTCATTTAATATTTCTTCACAGTTTTGATATTCTTTTTTATTAAAATAATATTTATATAGCTCTTCATTAACAAATAGTAATATGTCTTTTGGAATTATTTCTCTTTTCAAACTTAATAAGACATCTAAATAATCTTCATTTAATGCTTTTAATCTTTCAAGTTCATCAATTAACGATTTATATTGTTCCAATTGTGGTAGTAACTCTTTTCTTTTATCAATAAAGTTTAAAGATAAATCAAACTTCTTTAAACTTAAAGCAGCCTTAAAAAGATTATAGTAAATATCGGCACGATATTTAGTTGCTTTACGCTCTTCGATTGTTTTTAAGTATTTAGAGCCTTCTTTAATTGAAAGGTCAAAAAGTTCTAAATGATTAGCTATTTTAACATATGATAAAACAGCCCTTTCATATTCAAATTGTACTAAAGGCTTAGTTAAATAATCGGAAATAACGTTTAAACTTTCTGGTTCATTTTTTAATTTTAAAATATCGGCCAGTTCCACTTTAAAACTCCTTTTTTATTTCTTCATAAATTGATTTTGCATTTTCAATAAAATATATCGTTAATTCTTTAAAATCATAGTTAGTTTCTTTTGAAAAACCGATATGATGTTTATATAATGCAACTTGATACCATTGTAATGATTGATAAATTTGGTAAAATTTAAGATGTTTTATATCATCACTAGTTAATTTTCTATTTAAATATAATTCAAGTAAATGAAAAGGATCTTCTTCATAGCTTGCGATATCATAATATATATCATTATATGCGCTGAATTCAAAATCAATCAAGTATGTCTTTTTATTATTAACAATTATATTAATATTTTGTAAATCGTTATGACATAAAACTTGTGGTTCTTCTTTGTAATTATTTAAAAAAGTATCAATCCACCAAGTTTTAATTTCATAATATATATTTAAAATATCAGATGTATTATAACTTTCATATAAATTAAGTCTTTCAATTAAATTATAGTTTTTAACGTTTAATGCTTTAATGCTATGAAGTTTTTTTAATGTTTCAACTAAACTTAATGTTGTTTCAGTTAACGTTTTACCTTCAACATACTTTGAAAGTTTAGTCCCTGAATTAATATCAAAGTATATTAATTCACCGGTAAGATTAGTATTTTCCAAAGCAATAGTTGCATTATATTCATTTTGATAGTTAACATATTTTTCTGCTGCCATTCCTTTTAACCTTAAGACATATTTATTATTTAACGCTTCAAAGTAATATGTATAATTACTCATACCTTGATTAAATCTTTTAAAATTTTCAATTTCATTTTTATCAATTTTTAATATATTTTCAATTTGTTTAATTGCTTTATTTTTCATTAATTGTTACCTGCCATTCATGTATTAATATTATCATATTTTATGTATTAATATTATCATATTTTATGTATTATTTTAACATAATATAGTATTATAATCTAATTTGAGTTATAATAGTTGTTAAGAAATCAAAGGAAGGTGAATCATTTGGAAGAAAATATTATTATTGATTATGAAGAAATTTTTGATGAAAGCGAGGATAAGATTAAACCGCCTAATGATGAGGAACAAAAAAACAATAGTATTTTTACAATTGTTTTATATGTTGTTTTGTTTTTATTAGGAGCCGCAACTTTATTTGTTACACCATTTTTCACTGAAAAAGATAGCGATTATTTAATCTTAGAACAAGCATTAATTTTAGAAAATTCTAGCCACATTTATATTTTAGATTCTACTTATATAAATAGTCAAACAGATTTTGATATATCTAATATTCATTATATTGAGATTGATAATTATGTTTATTTTTCTTTTGCAAGTGAGGTAAATTCCATCTGGATGCAAGAAAACTTCACCAACATTTTAGACGGATCTATTACTAATTGGCCAAAAAATAATGAAGATGCTGAAGAAACTCCAATTATTATCTATATATCTGATGATCTATCTTTAACTGTTAATAGTGATAATGCTTATACAATTAAAAGTGGTTATTCAGTCAATCAAAACGGTATTATTATTTTTATAACTTATTTATTAGTTGCTATTCCATTAGTATTTTTAAATATTAAGAAGATTAAATTTGACTATAGCGTTTTAAGCATTAATGTTGAAAAACCATTTTTATCTAATTTATTTTCATCAATTATATTAATGTATGCAGTTTCAATTGGTCTTGGTATTATATCAAGTCTTTTTGCAGAAATATTTGGAATGTCGTCAGTTTCTTCTAATCAAGAGTCTATTGATTTAATGTTAAGATCAAAATCCGCATTTTTAGTAATACTTACTGTTACATTTATAGGACCTTTAGTTGAAGAGTTAGTTTTTAGATCAGCAATTTTTAGTTTAATTAAAAATTCTAAAAATGCAATTATTGTCTCATCAATTGTTTTTGGGTTAATTCATATTACTACTGAGTTGGTTTTATTACTAGACGGATTTAGTTGGTTTGCGTTTGGTCAAATGTTAGTCTTTAGTATTCCATATATTGGAATGGGTGTATTTTTATCTTATTTATATCATAAAAATAATCATAATATTATTTTATTATATGGTGTACATGCTATTTATAATTTAATAGTATCAATATTAGGTTTATTAATATAAGAGAAAAGGAACAAAATTGTTCCTTTTTTTAAAGTTATTTTGA
>DURF01000124.1 GCA_012837395.1 Acholeplasma sp.
GGTGAGACTAAACTTGAGATGGATAGAAGACGTTTATTAAAAGATATAAGTAATATTAAAAATGAACTTAAAGCTTTATCAAAAGAACATGATATATCAAGAAAGAAAAGATTAGAATCAAGTATTCCGGTAGTCGCACTTGTAGGTTATACTAATGTTGGCAAATCTTCTTTAATGAATAGTTTATCTTTAATGCTTAATAATGAAACACCTACTGTTTTTGAAAAAGATATGTTATTTGCAACCCTAGATACTAAAGTTAAAAGAATGCAAAAAAATAATTATCCACCCTTTTTATTAATTGATACAGTTGGTTTTATTAGAAAACTACCAAGAGAGTTATTAAGATCTTTTGAGTCCACTTTAAAAGATGTTATTGATGCTGATTTGTTAGTTATTGTTGCCGATGGAAAAGATTTTGAAGATTATCAAATCAATGAAACACTTAATATTTTAAACGATATTAAAGCTAATGATATCCCTAAACTATACGTATTAACAAAAAAAGAAATAGCAGCCACTAATCCAATCTTAAGTGATGATTACCTCTTTATCTCTAATGTAACTAAAGAAGGAATCGATGAATTAATAAGTGCTATTTATGGTGAGATTTATTTAGATAGTAAAATTGTTACTTTAAAAATAGATTTTAATGATAGTTTTCTTTTTAATTATTTGAAAAATAATTCTACTATTATTAATACTGAATATATTGAAACTGGTTATATTATTAAAACTGTTTTAAGTAAAAGTGAAATAGAACGATTTAGTAAATACATAATAAATTAAATTTAGAACCTAAAGGTTCTTTTTTTATTAAAAAAATACGGACATGTTGTCCGCACGTGGCATAGTATTTCAACTATGAGTCACTTTGGAGGCTTGCCTTACCAAAGTCAAGAAAATCATTGTTAATACTTACATTAATTATCATGTCATATCTCCTCATCTTTTAATGTAAATATTATAATATAAAATTGTGTTTATTTAACAAAAGTGGGTCCTGTTATACCGTCATAACCTGACTTACGCAGTTGTTATGTGAAATTTAATACTTTTAAAATATCTGTTGAAATTTTCAATCTTAACATAGGCGAAATCAAACGGGGTATTAAAAGATATTTTTATTAAATTATAGTCCTTTTCAATTTGATCTGTTCCGTCAAAATGATTATTAAATTTAATCGATCCATCAGATTCAAATCTTTTAAAATCTAATTGACCACCAATATATTTTAAATGTACAATGCCCTTAATTACTTGCATATTCATCATATTTAAAACCTTTACGATTCTTTCGACTGATAAGTTGATTGAATCGTTTTTTAATTTATATTGCATTAATCTAACTATTAATAAAGCTGTATAACATATTAAGAAGTGAGCTTTTATATTTTCTTTTTTAAAGTGATAAACCGGTCTAAATAAAAGGTTTGACTTTGTTATTCTAAAAGTGTCTTCAATTTCACTTAATTGATGATATACTTCTCTAACTTTTTTATAATCATAATCTAACTCACTTGTTATTAAGCAGAAGTATCCATCAAACATTTCATCTTTTTCAATCTTTTCTATATCTAGTCCTGTAGATGAAGCGACATCTTTTAATAACTCGCCAGTCTTTTTATTAATGAATTCTTTTTTTATATATTTGCTGAAAGAGTGTTCGATTCCGTAAGCATTATTTTTTAATGCTTTCTGAGCTTTTAAGATTTTTTCATATCTTTTTCTTCTTGCTCTTAAGGCGTCATTAATATTGTAATATATAAACACTTTTCTTTTTTTAATTGTTTTCTTACCATCAATTATAACTTCATATTCTTCAATAAATTCTTTATATTTTTTTAAAATAACACCATCACTGTCTTTTGTTACAACGTAACCATCTTCGCTAAACAACGCTTCATGATATCTCTTACCCTTTTTACCTCTTAATATTTGTGAAAAGACGTAGCCGTCCCCTTTTTCAACGATTGTTTCAATGTTTTTGCTTGTATTAAGCCCTTTGTCTGAGATTGTTATTATTCGCTCTAAGTTATATTCGTTCTTAACTTTTTCTAACTCACTTATTAAAGTTAAACTCTCAGCCGTATTACCGTTAAAAATATTAAACCTTAACGGAATACCATTATTATCTAAAAATAATCCTAGCCCAATAATCGGATCTAACCGGTGTTCCTTTGATACTCCTTTATGACGAAAGTTTTCTTCTGGGTCATTAAAGTCAATTTCAAAATAATAGTTTGTCACGTCATAATATATTCGTTCACTTTTGTTTTTTATTAATCTATCTACTCCAGCTCTTAAGTGGGTTTGAAGTGAATCAAAAGTGTTTGATATTTTTGTTAAAGAGCGATATACATCATCTAGTGAGAAGTTTAAATCTTTGTTATAAAATTTAGTTAGTTTTTGAGTGGTTGCTCTTTTAGAGTCTGGATTAAGTATTCTTTGTAGGGTTAAGAATTTAAATATTTCACTAACACTATACTCTGATTTCATTTTAGATTCTTTTTGAAATGAATCGAAAAACTCATCTATTTTCAATTCATCATAAATTGCTTCTAAATACTTGTAACCGTAATTGAATTCCTTATTAATAACTGAATTGTTTTTATTTTCATCATCAGTTAAGGTAAACTCAATTCGATTATTTTCCTGAGTTTCCAAGATTTTAATTTCTTCCTCAATTTTTCTAATGAATTCATCAGGGTTTTCTTGATTTTCTAAAGCACCATAACTTTTTATTCTTCTTTGTTTGACTTTACCATTAATATCTCTATAACCTTCAACCACGCTAACATAAGTTAAAATTTCACCGTTGTTACGTTTTCTTTTTTCATACTTAATAAACATATAACCACTTCCTTTTATATACATTATATCACATAACTTCACACAACGCAATATAAAAAA
>DURF01000125.1 GCA_012837395.1 Acholeplasma sp.
TATGCTGTCGTTGGTTTTAAAGATTCATATGTTAAAGATTTAACAATCCCATCCACCTATAACAACAAACCTGTTACAAAAATAAAGGAATTCGCATTTAAAGCTAAAAGATCCTTTTTACATTTAATTACTCATCCGCCAATAATAAGTCTTATAATTGAAGAGGGAGTTAAAATAATTGAAGATGAGGCATTTTATGATGCAATGTTAGAAGAAGTAACTCTTCCAAGTAGTTTAGAGTATATTGGAGAAAGTGCTTTTGCTAAAAATGAAACTAAAATTAATTATATAGATAATTTAAAGTATATTGGAAGCAACGCTTTTAAAGGTAATATATTAACTGGTGAAATTACAATAAAAAATATTGAAATCGGTGAATATGCTTTTTCTGAGACATTAATTGAAAAAGTAACGTTTGAGGATGATGTTGAAATAATTCCTGAAGGATTGTTTTTTAATAGTAATAATTTAAAAGAAATAAATTTACCAAAAAACATTAAATATATTGGCACAAACGCATTCAAAAATACAAACATTAAAGAAGTATCTATATTTGGTGAAACTATTATAGATACTATGGCTTTTTCTGAAATTGAATCTTTAGAAAAAGTTGAACTACTAAATAAAAAAATAACCTTAGAAAGCAAATCATTTGGAAATAACATAAATCTAAACGATATAAATTTTGGAAATATAGAACATATTAACCCTGAAGCATTTTCTGGCTCTCCGCTAAATAATATTAAACTAGAGAATTCAAATGATAAATATATATTGACAAAAGATCAAAAAGGAATAATAAATAAATCAAATAATGAATTAATACTTGGGGGTAGTAATTTTACTAACTTTAGTGATGTTAAGATAATTGGAGCCTACGCTTTTTCACAAAGAAATCTTGGTGACATAATAATTCCAAATACTGTTGAACTTATTAAGTCAAATGCTTTTTATTTTACATCATTTGAAAGTCTAAATATACAAGCAAAAAAAATTAGTTATCGATCATTTTATTATTCAAAAATTAATGAGGAACTTCACATTTCAACAGAAATTATTTCAAAAGAAAGTTTTTACTATTCAAGCGGATATAAAAAGTTATTTATCAACGAAGGTACTAAAAAAATTGAAACAGATGCATTTATATTTATTAGAGATTTAGAAACACTTTACATACCTTCATCTTTAGAGCAAATAGAAATGGCGGCTTTTGTTCAAAATCATAATTTAAAAGAAGTATATTATGAATTGCCAGAAGATAAATTGCCAGTTAAGCTTTATATAGGTAACTTCATAATATATAAATCAAACGTAGTGGTTGAAAATAACCGCGTTCTTACAAAATTATATGATGATTTTAAGATATATGTTAATGAAGAAATGTATGATTTTGTAAAAGATTATTGGTCTGATATGCCAGTTAATGATAAATATATTTATAGTGATAACTTAAGTGATTTTATCTATATTAGAAAGCAGGATTAATATGAGTAGAAATAAAGAATTTAAGGAATTGGAAAAAACTTTAAAGAAGAAGTATGTAAATATGAAAGAAAATGAAGTAATTTTAAGAGATACAGACTTTGAAAATGGAAGATTAACTAAATCAGGATACATAAGCTTAAAACAACAATCAGATTATATATCATTAAATGAAGATATTGAAATAAAGATACCTAAGACTTATAGCAAAGGATTTAAAGACCAATTGGAGTATGTTGCGACTAAGGAGTTAATTAGAATAAAAGTTGATATGAAATATGTTAATATATCAGCTCTTATTTTCTTTTTAGTAGGAGTTGCTTTACTTTTTTTACCGACATTAATTCAATTCTTTAAAA
>DURF01000126.1 GCA_012837395.1 Acholeplasma sp.
ATATGAAGAATATAATTATTACAATAAAAATCAAGACTTATATACAAACTTTATTGATGGTAAAGAATATTCAAATGAATTATTATTAAAAGATAGTATTTTAAATGAAAATGATTTATTAAACTTAAATAAAGAAGATAGTTTAACAGGAATCTTTAAAGATAAAAACTTAGTTTTAGTTCATTTAGAATCACTTAATTACTTTTTATTTGAAATACCAGAAGTAAGAGAAAGGTTTGTTTTCTTAAACAAACTCTTTGAAGAAAGTGTTGTTTTTGAAAACTATTATACATCGGTTGGAATGGGAGTTAGTTCTGATGCGGAAGTATCAGTACTAACAGGTCTTTATCCGAACGGCTATTCAACCTTTTATCGTGATTATCAAGAAGGCCACTTAGTAATGGACACCCTACCTAGCCTATTTAACAATAACGATTATAAAACTAAGGCTTATCATGGGGATCATCCAAGGTTTTATAATCGTGATGTTGCTTATGAAGAGTTAATTAAGTTTAGTGAGGATTATTATAGTATTGAAGAATTTGCGAAAAGAGACGGATTTTCATCAACTTCTGAATATATCAGATGGCGCATGCAAGGTTATTCTTATAATGGTTTAGAAATTAATAGTTCATGGCCAAGTGAGTTTGAAATGTTTGATGTAGTAGAAGAAGATAAAATTGAGTTTAATAGTAAGTATATGGTTTATCCAATGTTTCTAACAATGCACACACCATTTTTATTTAATCCATATAGTAACCAAGAATATGAGATTGAAAACTATCAACAATTAAATTCAATTACTAAAAGATATTTAGAATATGCAAAATATATTGATGAGTTAATTGAAAGTTCACTTTTCAATCCTAAGACTAATGAGTCACGGATTGATTCTAATTCAGTTTATGTTTTTTATAGTGATCACGGCAGTGGCATTAAAAATGGTGATTTAAATTTACTCTTTGACCGTGAAATTTCAATTTTAGAAGAACGAAAAATGCTGCAACAATCTGTCGCATTTATTTATGCACCAAGTGAAGAAATAGATCCAATTACAAATATTAATAAAGGATTATTAACTGGAACTCAAAAACTAACAAGAGGTCATGTTGATTTATACCGAACAATTGGTGAACTTTTCGGATTATTTGAAGATGATAGTTTTTATTTTGGAGTGCACGGTTTAAGTAATGAACCAACTTTTGTAATCGATAATCGAATTCAAGATTTAGTGATTGATAATATTGACAATATTGGTGAACCATTATTTATTTCTTTAAGAAATTTAAACAAACAGTTCCCAAATATAGAGATAAATAATCAAGTATATGTTATTAATAAAATAAAACAGTTTAAAAAACTAAGTGATTTATTATTAATTGATGATTCTGTATACAGTGATTTTAAAAAGGCAATTAATTTAAGAAAATAAGATAACTAAAATTTTTCTTAAGTTAAGAACATTGCTCTTTACAAATATCTTAAAAAGAATTATAATACTAATAACACGATGAATAGGATAAGTAGTTACTTAAGTTATTATTAAAGAGAGTTTATGGTTGGTGTAAATAAACATAATAATAAGTAATGAATCTAACTAGGAGTGGATCCGGGTTGTTCCGTTATAAACATTAAAGCGCTAGATTTATTCTAGAACTAAGGTGGCACCGCGATTTAAATTCGTCCTTAGACATTTATTTGTCTAGGGACTTTTATTATTTTTTAGGAGGAAAGAAAATGTTAGATTTAAAATATGTAGTAGAAAATATTGATGAGGTTATAAAAAAGTTAAACACTAGAAATAGTGATTTTACTTATTTAAAGGAATTAGTAGAACTTGCTGATGAAAGAAGCAAGTTAATTCATGATGTTGAAAGTAAGAAAGCATTTAGAAATGAAGTTTCTAAAAAGATTGGTGAGTATAAAAGAGAAAAAAAAGATGTTACTGAAATATTAAATGAAGTAGCTTCTTTAGGTGATGAGATTAAAGAAATAGATAATAAAGTTAATGAAGTAAATGGAAAGATTAATAATATTTTATTAAATACACCAAACATTCCAGACAGTAGTGTACCAGTGGGAGTTGATGAATCTAGTAATGTTGTATTAAGAAAATACTTAGAACCTACAAAATTTGATTTTGAAATAAAGGATCATGTTGAACTAGGTGAAGACTTAGATATTATTGATTTTACAAGAGCTGCTAAAGTAACTGGTGCTAGATTTGTTTTCTATAAAGGATTAGCAGCAAGACTAGAGCGCGCCTTAATGCAGTTTATGATGGATGTTCATACATTTGAAGGTGGATACATTGAAGCAATCCCGCCTTATATCGTAAATGAGGAAAGTATGTATGGAACAGGTCAGTTTCCAAAGTTTAGAGAAGAATCTTTTAAACTAGAA
>DURF01000127.1 GCA_012837395.1 Acholeplasma sp.
ATCGCACCATGAATAGGTAGATGACCAGAATTAATCATTTTAACATTATGAAGTGTTAATAACATTTTCTTTAAATATCCGAAATAATCATTTTTATCATCACGACTTACAAATCCTATTAATATATCTTCTTTATCATCATAGAAGTATTTACAATCATATTCAGACTCTTTAATACCATATACGTATATAAGATCAGGGCTTTTATCTTTAAAATCAGCATAATTTGCGAATTGGAAGAGATTTGATAAAGCTATTCCTTGATGAATAAAGTCTCTATGAATATATACAAATGCTGTTAGAGGCCCAACTTTTATTGGAAAGGTTAGGAAATGATTTGGATTTATTGATAAATCTTTTAAGGGGTTATTATCAATTTTTGTAAAAAGACCACTTCTGGTATTACTTTTAGAATTAATAATAAAAGGTGGGGTTGTTACAATCTTTGTAATAAAAGGAATATTTTGAATCTTACTATAGTTAGAATTATTAGTAAATTTATGTTTTATATATAACATGTTTGCGTTAATCCCGGCCGGCAGTTGTCTAAAGACATGAAAGTTTTCACCAGCAAGTTTTTGAGTAATAGCTCGATATAAAGAAATAACAATATCATTAAACTGAACATTAACATTCATTAAATCAGCAACTTTCATTTGTGGATCATACAATTTAGAGCCCTTTAATAATCCAAAGCGCGTTAAATTACGCCAGTAATCATATAGTTGCTCAGTAAAATTATAAATATCTTTGCGGTGTGATAAATTTAAGTTTGGAACATTTTTAAAAGCTGTTTTTACATCATGGATTAAAAGCTGTTTTTACATCATGGATTAAAAGTTGTTTATAAAGACTTAAGATTTCTTTACTTTCAACAACTTTTAAACGATCAACTAAATCATTTTTTTCTAATTTTAATGTTCTAACAAATGCTCTTAATACTAAATCAAAACTTTTAGAGTTAAGTAAATCAACTTGTGAATTAATGTTTATAGCATCAAAATTAATTAAGGAATAACTTTTTGTTAAATGGAATTTCTTCATATTTTTTCACCTTCCGACAAATTTAATTTGTTAATAGTATAATAACATATTACCGGCAAAATGTAATCTCATGTTATAATAATTTTACAAATGGAAGGAAGGTAAAACTATGAGATTCTCAAAGATTATTAAACCAAGTCCGACTTTGAAATTAGGCGATTTAGCTAGACAAAAACAAGCAGAAGGACATAAAGTTATTTCACTGGCTTTAGGTGAACCAGACTTTAAAACGCCAAGTTATATTTTAGATGCGACAAGTAAAGCGATGTATGACGGTTATACACATTATTCAACACCACAAGGATTAATTGAACTTAGAAAATCGATTAAACTAGATTATAAAAAAAGATTTAATGCTAATTATGATGAAAGTGAGATAATTGTCTTTCCAGGCGCTAAAGCAGCAATTTTCGCAAGCCTTGCAGCACTACTTGAACCAAATGATGAAGTAATTATTATCTCACCTTATTATGTTAGTTATCCACCAATGATTAAACTTGCAGAATATGAGGCTAGTTTTATTGATATTCCTTTAAATAATGATTTTAGTTTACCCATTGATAAAATAAAACAAGCAATCAATATTAATACAAAAGTTCTAATTCTAAATTATCCAAATAATCCGACTGGAAGACTTTTAACACTTGCTGAAGTAAAGGAAGTTGTTAATATTGTAAAAAACAATAATTTACATTTGATTTCTGATGAAATCTATGAAAAACTAATTTTTGGTGAAAACAAATTTATTAGTTTTGCAAGTTTTCCAGAAATTAAAGATAAAACAATTATTATTAATGGTTATTCTAAAGCCTACGCAATGACTGGCTTTAGAATAGGTTATGCCCTAGCCTCAAAAGAGATAGTAAATAAAATGAATTTATTTAACCAAAACACAAATACAAATACAAACACCTTTGTTCAAAGGGGTGTATTATCAATTTATGAAAATGAGGATAGGCATATATATGAATATAATAAAATACTAAGAAAAAGAATTGATTATTTACATGAAGAAATTAATAAAATTCCTTATTTCAAAGGAATTAAACCTGAAGGTGGTTTTTATTATTTCATCGATATATCAAAAACTAAAATGGGGTCTACTGAATTTGCGAATCTTTTAATTGATAAATATCAAATAGTAACAACCCCAGGAATTAGTTTTGGTGAAAAGTGGGACAATTATATTAGAATTTCACTTTCAGTTAGTCTTGAAACTATGAAAGAAGCTGTAAAGATTTTAAAAGATATTAAATTATAACTTAAAAATAGTGATATTATTAAGCAATAAAGGTATAATGAAATTAAT